>JAHLWE010000164.1 GCA_019058135.1 Promethearchaeota archaeon
CTCCATAAATTCCCCAACTTGTGAGAACAACCGCTTGCAAATGGGCAGAAATTCTCCCTCGCGATCTAAAACTCTCCTAACGATCTAAATAAAAAAACTAGAAAATTTAAATCTGATGAGTGCGATTGATTTTTGATTTCAGATTTACATAGATATGGGAAGGAAACCATTCTTTCTTTTGATTTTTATAAAAAATTATAAATTTTTGTAAGTTTTTGATAAACAGTTAAAATAATAAGATAAATAAAACTAAAAAATAAAAAATAAAAAAAATTAGTTATTATTTTTTGTGTGTAACTGTAATTTCAGTTCCGAATAATATCTTTTTTGCTGTTTCAAAAGCATAGTTATAGTCGAACACCTTCTTTCCCTTGGTATTGGTTGCATCCTTAAAAACCCGGCTTTCAACTTTATATTTAAGACGTCCTATATCTAAAGCACCGATTCCATAAATACCTGGATAAATCTCATCGTCGTTAGAATTTGGTTTTAGTCCTTCAATTCCGTAAGGTGGAACTAAATTAATATCAAGAACAATCTTGTTTGGCGGGAGTTTTTTCATTAAGTCTTTTGATATCATTTTAATTCCGGCTTTTGCAACTGACCAAATTATATCGGCATCTTTTACTATTTCAAATCTTTCTTCATCGGTGGTTGCCGCTACTCCAATTATTTCAGAAGCGCCTTCTCCTGCTTTTTCCATTAATTTCTTTGCAAGTTCTTTTACAGCCTTTTCCCGACGGGAGATTATTACGGGCGTAGCGTGAAATTTAGCTGCAAGTATCGCTCCAATTTGTCCTACTGGTCCCGTACCCCCTAAAATAACTATTTTCTTTCCTGTAAAATCTGTTATTCCATGTTTTCTTGCAATTTCTATGGTTTTAGCTACAACAGCTGAAGCCGTAGTATGAGCTCCACGAGGATCTATAATTACAGGGGCCTCAAAAGGAGGAACAAGTGCATTTTGTACCTCTTCTGCAACTTTCTCACCTTCTTCAACATCTGATCCACCAATAAAATAAACGGTTGGAGCATTTGGTTTTCGTGAAAACATAGCATCTTGGACCAATCTAGCGACTCTATCAGCCGTAATGTTGCAAAAAGGAATAACAACATTAAACCCTGCATCATAGGCCATATTAATATCAAAAGGTGATGCATATTCATCAGTATCAAAAAAATACAAAATACTTTCCGCCTTCTCTTTTTTCTTTACCTTTATCGGGATTATTTCGAGAACAGATGTATTTACTAATTCTTTTACCGAAGAAATATCATCATGATAATCTTTAGCAACTTTTTTGATATTTATTTGTTCAATGTCAATTCCAAGATCATCTGCTAAAGTCGAAATGCCATCAAAATGCCTTTTATCACAAATAAATAGTGCCTTCAAGTGTTTTTTCTCCATTTTTTTTGCTAATTCAAGAATTCCCATCATCATCCAAGATTCGCGGATTTTATATCTTATCTCATCTTCCTGCTTATTATATTCTTCGCGTAAATGTTCTCTCCACATCATTAATTGTTGATAATGTGGATCATTTGGATGAACTCCGCCTTTTTCTTTTAATTCCCTAATCTCCGAAGTAAATTTCTCTATAAGTTCATTACTACCATTCAATCCCGAGGAGATATAATTTAGAGCATTCTCAGGGATGCCTATCATTTTGTAGGGTATCTCATTTTTTCTGAATAAATCTACAAATTCATCCTCATAAAGCAGCCTATCATTTGACCTCATCCCTTTATCCTCTACTACAAAATCAGGATTGTATTTCTTCACCAAATTTTCAGTAAATTCCATATATTCCTTAGAAACAAAAAATATATTTGCAGCAATGGCTTCTTCCCCTGTCGGCTCTTCCAACGACCAATCTATTGGAAATTCACTCTCAACTAATACTAACTTAAGAGTCTTATTTTTTAAAGGTTTTAATTCTAAAGATTGCATTTTTTAAAAATTACCTCTTATTTTTTAATTAATTTGTGTTGAATGCTGTTCTATTTTTTTTAAAATTTTATTTACATTTATTACTTCAATATTTATTCCTAAATCATCTGCTAGAGATTTTATTCCATCAAAATGTTCTTTATCACAGATAAATATTGCTTTTAAATGCTTTTTCTCAATCTTCCTTGCTAAATCAAGAATCCCCATCATCATCCAAGATTCACGGACTTCATATCTTATCTCATCTTCTTGATTAGAATATTCGCCCTGTAAATAATCCCTCCACACAGCCAATTGCTGAAGATTAAAATCGTTAGGATGAAAACCACCCTTCTCTTTCAAATTTTCAATTTCTGCTCTAATCTCTTTTAGAAGTCCTACATTTCTATCAATCGTTGAAGCAAGATAACCTAAAGCATTCTCGGAAATATCAACCATTTTATATCGAATGTTATATTCTCTGAATAAATCTACTAAAGCATCATCATATTGTAAATTATCTCTTGAGCGCATTCCTTTCTCTTCCACTATAAAATCTGGCTTGTGATTTTTTACAATATCTTCAATAAACTGCAAATATTTCTTAGACATAATAAATAAATTTGCAGCAATAGCTTCTTCCTCTGAAGATGCTTCTAATGACCAATCTATTGGAAATTCACTCTCTACTAATAATAATTTAAGAGTCTTATTTTTTAATCTTTCTAATTCTAATACTTGCATTTTTTACTTACCTCCTGTTTAAGTTAAAATTAAAATTGAATTTTTTTTCATAATTTTGTATTTCTCAAGATTAATAACCTTGATATTTTGAGATTCAAATAACTTTTTCAATTCAGAAAACAATTCTTTACGGGTAAAATGAATAATACTAATCTCATCGTCATTAATCATCTTAATTATATCTAATACCTTTTTTATGATCCATAAAGGTGTTAGTTTTAAATCTAAATGATTTTCTTTGTCTTTTACTTCACTTTTTAAGAGATGAATCCATGAGTTCAGATTTTGAGCCTTTAATGACTCTTTCTCGGCAGGATCTGAACAGAGTTTCTCATATTCTCCTTGTAATTCCTCAATTTGTTCTTTTTTTTCTGAGATTTCATTTAATAAATAAATTTTAGCGTAGTCAGGGATATTAACATAATAATATGGTATCCCAAAATTATCAAAAAATTGTGCTAAAGGAGTCAGGTAAATCTTTCTTAAATCATCATTGCTTAAATCAATCGTAGCAAAATTGAATTTTTGTTTTCTTAAGAGAGCCAATAAATTTTCATGTTCTGCGTCAGATAATTCTTTATTATCCTTTTCTATTAGATATAAAGAAATTTTTTTATCTTTTATCGGTTTTAATTCCAATACTTCCATTTTTTTTACCCATTCCAAATTTTTATATATTCTAAAATTTTTTTTTACTATTTAATTGATTTAAATGCAATCATTTAATGTATTTGATAAGAGGAATTTTAGACAACTTGACTAATTAATTTATCAACTTAACCATTTTTTTTATCAAAAATTAAAAAATCTTCTTTTAAAAACTAATTATAAAATAAATATGACAAAAAAAGTTGGATAAAATTGACAATTTAAATAATCAAGCAAACAATTTTTTTTATCATTAATTAAAATATGCTTTCTATTAATTAAAAATAAAATAAAAAAAAAAGTGAGTTTGAATTTAGCGAGATATTACAATTTCTTTGCCAAATAATATTTCTTTTGCAATTTCAAAAGCAATGTTATAATCGAATATTTTCTTTCCTTTGGTTTTAGTAGCTTCTCTAAGAATAGAACCTTCAGTTGTCGATTTTAAATGGCCTATTCCTAATGCCCCAATTCCAAAAATTCCGGGATAAATTTCTTCATTATCATGTTTTGGTTTTATACCTTCAATTCCGTACGGCGGAACTAAATTAATGTCTATTACGATTTTATTTTTTGGTAATTTTCTCATCAATTCTTCTGATAATATTTGAACTCCTGTAGCTGCTAAAGACCAGATTATATCAGCATCTTTTACTATTTCAAATTTTTTCTCATCCGTTATTGCGAATTCTCCAATGATTTCAGAAGCGTTTTTTCCTGCCTCTTTAGTTAAATCTTTTGCAAGCTGCTTTACAGCTTTTTCACTTCCCTCATCCCATGTCTCAACTAAAACTGTTTCACAATTTTGTTTTGCCGCAATTATTGCTGCAATTCGCCCGACAGGACCAGTTCCTAATACGACCGCTTTTTTTCCTGAGATATTACTTATTCCGCTTTTCATTGCCGCTTCCAGAGTTTTCGCGACTATTGCCGAAGCCGTAGTGTGAGATCCTCGTGGATCTATGATCACAGGGACTTCGAAAGGCGGTACTAAGGACTCCACGACTTTTTTCGCAATTTTTTCACCTTCCGCTACATTCGCCCCACCAATGAAAAAACTGGTCGGAGCTTTTGGCTTTCGCGAGAATATCGCATCTTGCACAAGTCTTGGCACTTGTTCAGCCTTTACATTACTAACGGGAATAACTACATCAAACCCCGCATCGTATGCCATATTAATATCAAAGGGAGACGCATGCTCATCCGTATCTAAAAAATACAC
The DNA here is from genome assembly GCA_019058135.1 of Promethearchaeota archaeon. GTDB lineage: Archaea > Asgardarchaeota > Lokiarchaeia > Sigyniarchaeales > SOKP01 > 6H3-1. The sequence continues at coordinate 4,548 of JAHLWE010000164.1, forward strand.
AATTTTTTCTAGAGTATCTTTTTTCTTTATTTTAACGGGAGCAACTTCCATAATTGATACCTTTACAAATTCCTTTATCGTATTTGGCTTCTCTAAATCTCCAATATTTAAAATATTTTTCTTAACTTCAAATTTTTGAATTTCTACTCCCAGGTCATCTGTAAGGGTTGTAATACCATCAAAATGCCTTTTATCACAAATAAATAGACATTTTAATTTTTTCTCTTTTTGTTCTTTTGACATATCAAGAATCCCCATCATCATCCAAGCTTCACGGATCTTATATCTTATTTCTTCCTCTTGATTTTCATATTCCGCCTGTAAATATTCTCTCCACGTTATTAATTGCTGAAAATAATAGTCATTAGGATGAAACCCTCCCTTTTCTTTAATCTTTATAATTTCTGCTTTAATTCCCGTTAAAAGTTCCACGTTTTTATCTATTGTCGAAGTAAGATAACCAAGTGCGTTCTCATTGATATCAACCATTTTATAAGGTATTTTAAAATCTCTAAATAAATCAACAAAAGCATCATCATAATGTAATTTATCACTAGAACGCAATCCTTGTTCTTCAACTACAAAATTTGGTTTATGTTTCCGTAACATATTTTCAATAAGTTTTAGATAATCTTTTGACATAAAACTGAAATTTAAAGATTGTTCAAGCTGCTCTTTTGTTGGCTCCAACCACCAACCAATTGGAAACTCACTTTCAATTAATATTATTTCTAATTTTTTATTTTTTAAAGGTTTTAATTCTAATACTTGCAATTTTTTTTACCTCCTATTTTATGATTTGATTTGAAATTATTACTTTATTCTTAGCATCAAAAGTTCGATCTGAAACTCCAGTGCTAAAATCATTTATAATAACATTTATTTTGAGTTCCTGAAACAATTTTTGTAATTCAGGAACTAATTCTTCTGGACTAAAATGTAAAATAATTAAGGAATTTTTCTTATAAGTTCTTGCCCTGTCCAATATTTTTTTAACGATCCATTGAGGCTTAACTTTTAATTTTATATATTGTTCTTTATCATTAACTTCCTCTTTTAATAAATCAATCCAAGATTTTAAATTTTGCCCCTTAAATGATTCTTTTCCAGAGGGATCATTGGATAAACTTTCATATTCTAATTCTAATTCCTTAATTTGTTCTTTTTTATCGGATATTTCTCCCAATAAATAACCTTTTGCGTATTCAGGAATGTCAATACCGATAAATTCGATTGAAAAATCTTCTAAAAATTTCGCTATGGGTGAATTATTTAATTGTTTTAAACTTTTATACAATAAGTCAATAGTAGCAAAATCAAATTTATAATTTTTTAAAAAGCCCTCGAAAATTTTTGCTTTTACGTGCGATATTTTATAATCTTCTTTCTCTATTATATAAAGAAAAATTTTTTTATTTTTTACCGGCTCGATTTCTAAAACTTCCATTTAGTCAAGGACCTTTTGTTTAATTATTTAATTATTTTTTATTTTTTCTTCTACCGAGTAATTAACCTTAACAATATAATAAAAATAATTTGATAAAAAAAATTATCTCTATTTTAACAACTAATATTGTCAAAATATAAAATTGACAATTTCCATTATCATAAATGATTTATCAACTTATCTTTATTTTAACAAGTTATTTCTAAAAAGAATTGAAAAATATCTTTTTTTCGTTCATTTTTATGTGGTTTTAAAGAAAAAAATTGTCTTTTTAATAACTTTAATTTTCTTTTTTTTTTTTTAACTAATTTTATTTTTAGTTTAAAAATGAGAATAATTACATTTTGAAGATTTTTGATCAGTAAGATTTTTATTTTTGATAACTTTATTTGTCATAGTGAAAATAATAATTATTTTTTTTAATAATATTTATTTTCGGTTTTCGACAAAGAATTATAAATTTTCAGATAATGATTTGTAAAAATAATTAAAGAGAGATTAGAAATATGGATATATATTCAATTTTATCTCATCCATTTAGGAGGAAAATTTTATTACTTCTTGATAAAGAAGGTTATATCCCTTACACGGAATTGATGGATAGGTTAGGTTTAGAGACTACTGGGCAATTAAATTTTCACCTTAAAAAACTTGGGACTTTAATAAATAAAGATAAAAAATCCTATTTTCTCACGGAGGACGGAAAACGAGTTATAAATTTAATGAATATTGATAAAAAAATTTTGGCAGGCGAGGATATTGAATATTTGGATAAAGTTGGTAGTGAGATTAATCGAGTGGGGGTTATTATTTGTAAATGCAATACTGAAATTTCTAATCTTATAAGTATTAATGCACTTGAAAATTATATTAAAAGAATTTCCAATGTAGTTGCTGTGAAGATTTTTGATAATCTTTGCCAAGAGAGAAATTTAGAAAAGATTACTAAATGGTCTAAAGATAATTATTTGAATAAGATTGTTATTGCTGCGTGTTCTCCAAAAACTCATTTGCATATATTTGAAAGAATTTTTGATGGAGTTATTGATAAAGTTAATATTGAAATTGCCAATATTAGGGAGCAATGTTGCTGGGTGCATCTAAAAGAACCTACTTTAGCGTTAAAAAAAGCGCAAATTTTGATTGAGGCAGCGGTTGAACGAGTTGCGCTTCAAAAAGATGTTCAAGTAAAAACTGTTAAAATTGAAAAAAGTTGTGCCATTTTGGGTGGTGGAATTGCTGGAATGACACTTGCATTGAATTTATCAAGAGCAGGAATTAAAGTCTATTTAATTGAAAAAACTCCAACATTAGGTGGTAAAATTGCCAGGTGGAGTAAAATTTATGGAATGGGTGATTGTTCAATTTGTCTTATGTCAGAAATGGTAGGTGAGGTTGTTAAAGAAAAAAATATCGAAATTTTAACTAATACTGAAATAGAAAAAGTATCGGGTGAAGTAGGAAATTTTTCAATTGATTTGGTTAAAAAACCCCGATATGTTGATGAAAAGAAATGTACAGGATGTAAAAGATGTATTGAAATTTGCAGTATAGAAAAAAGTAATCAATATGAATTTGGATTAACAGCAAGGAAGTTAATTTATATTCCTTATGTTCAATCTTATCCATATGCACCAGTGATTGACCAAGAAGATATTGAAACTTGCCGACAATGTAGAATTTGCGAGCGAGCTTGCAATAATAATGCGATTGATTTGGATCAAAAATTTGAAAATATAAGGATTAGAGTTGGAACAAAAGTAATAGCAATTGGTGCAGATTTTTATTCTGATCTAAAACCTTATAAATATAATCCACAAAATGATATAATTACAGCACCGGAATTTGAACGTATTCTATCAGCGGATGGACCAACAGAAGGTAGAATTTTGAAACTTTCAGATGGGAAGCCCCCGAAATCTATCTCAATAATTCAATGGATAGGTCCATTTGATTATTTATCGGAATATTGTGGTACTCTCGCTTTAAAATATTTGGAATCTATTTATTTACAGCTTCCAGATTGTAAAATCAATATATTTTTTGATTTGAATAAAATTAGGAAATCTACTGGGTTCATGTTAGATCCATCTGATGAAAGATTTCATTATTATGAAAAAATTGAAATCATAGAGAAAGGAAATAAGAAAATAGTTATTTCTGATTCAGAGCAGTATCCCTCCGATATGATAGTATTAAATGTCAATTTTGTTCCAAATAAAGATTTAAAAGAACTTCGAAAGACTTTAGATTTTACATTAGACGATCATGGTTTTATGAGTGAGGAAACGCTGGCATCAGGTATTTTTGGTGTTGGTTCAATTAAAGGGCCATTAGATTATAATTCAGTGATCTCATCTTCCAATGACGTAGCTATTAAAATTATTTCATTGTTATCAAATGATTATTTAATTACAGAATTTAGCGGTATCGAAATCAAAGAAGAGAATTGCGGATTGTGTGGTTTATGCATATTATCTTGCCCTTACAATGCAATCACAATTGAGGCAGATAAAATTGCGATTGATAAGTTCAAATGTAAAGGATGCGGAACGTGTGTAAGTGTTTGTCCCACAAATGCACTTGAC
>JAHLWE010000013.1 GCA_019058135.1 Promethearchaeota archaeon
ATACAGATATGACGCCACAAGATGGGATATATTTTGCAACAAAAAGTAACGCAGAAATAATCTGGATCGAAGAAATAACTGGTACTATAGAGACTGGAAAATCGGCAGACCTTCAAGTTGTTCCTGGGAATCCTCTTGAAAATATTGATTTTCTTGGAGAAGTTTTTCAAGTAATAATACAGGGGAATTTAATTAATAATCCTAAAGTGAAAAAAATAAAGAAACTAAAGGAATTTGAACCAATAGAATTATCCAGTTAAAAATTTCTTTTATTTCTTTCTTTTTTATTATTTTTTATTCAAATATAAATGAGTAAAAAAAAAATTAGAATTCATTTGACATTTTTTACTTCATATTCTTCTGATTTTATCATCCAGAGAGAAAATGGAGCTATTGCCTGTAAAAGCGCCATAAATATACACATTTCTCCATAAATGATTAAGTAATTACTTGTTACTGCACCAAAAACATTGAACATTACTCCGCTAATTGATAAACCTAAAATAGTCCCCGCATTAGTAAATGAGTTGCCTAAAGAAAAAAATGTGCTATCCATTTCAGGATATTGTTGAGATATTTGACCCATTATTGCAGAATAACTTGCGCTTCTCCAACCTGCTCCAAATCCAATTATAACAGCAAAAATTATATACATAATGGGACCTAAGTTTATTAGCATTAATAAAAATGAGACACTGCAGAATATATACCCAAGATACATAGAAATCTTCCTAGATTTTAAATCAGCAAATCTACCCCCGATTATTGACCCTGTTACTATACCGACAGCAATTAAAAGATTAGCTATAGATTGTGGAGTATAAAGATCAATATTTTCCTCTAAGATTCCAATTGAGGCACCCTCTGGTTCAACAAACCCCCATTGAATTAATATAAAAAGAGCAACAAATAAAGTCATAAATGCATCTATTATATTTGTAAAGAAAGCAAATATGTATACTTTCCAATTTTTTTTTGTTGAAAACATACTTTTAAGATTAGCTCCAATTGAAATCTTGGGAGTTTTGGGTTCTTTGACAATAATTGTTAGACTAGAGACAAAAATAAGCAAAATTCCATAAATTATAAAAATTATATCGATATTTAACACATTTATAAAGACAGCAATTAATGGCCCTCCTGCTATGGCTCCTACGCTTCTAAAACCTCAACAAAATCCATGAGTTCGGCCTAGTTGCTGTTTTGGACATATATCGAGAATAAGACCATCTATAGCTGTGTCCCCCATAGAAATACCAATATTGGCAAGTAATCCAACAAGTAGAAGTGTTATATAAACATTAGTAGCTAAGAGCAAAAACGTTGGCATTAAGATCCAAATTATTCCAGATATAATTCCAGGAACAATTATCCAAAGTCTCCTTCTTCCAAAATCTTTAAAACCTATTTTATCACTTAGAATCCCAAATATGATTTTAGCTGCCCAAGGAAGTGCAATAATCGAGCCCTAAGTTGCAATATCTGATGCACTAACCATTCCGAGGAGAACTATCAGATATATCGGAATAATTACACCGAATATGCTCATGCTCATACCTTGAAGAAAATAGAAAGCAGAAAATATCGCAGTATATCGACTTTTATACTCAATTTCATTATTGTTCATTTTTTTATCAAACCTTCTAGTTAAAATTAGATTTAATTAAAGTTACTTACTTTAAAATATATTTTAATATTAGTATTTAAGAATTATTATTCTCTCCATCTTTTAACATGTTCCCCAGAAACTCCTAATAAATCCATAAGTCTATTGATTGTATGTTCAATTAGATCATCAATAGTCTCTGGTTTTGTATAGAAAGCTGGCATTAAAGGAGCAATTATCACTCCCAATTTGGCCAATTTACTCATATTTTCCAAATGGATTGGTGAGAGTGGAGATTCTCTTGGGCATAAGATTAACTTTCTTTTTTCCTTCATACATACTTCAGCTACTCTAATTATTAAATTATTTGCAATTCCGTTCGCAATTAAGCCCAAGGTCTTCATTGAGCATGGGATAATTATCATTGCATCAAATAGGTGGGAACCACTGGCAATTGAAACATCAAAATCATTGAATTTATATACCTTGCCGTACTTACTCAACTCAGCTAAGAAATTCTGGTTCTCTTGCCTAATAACCTCCTTTCCAACTTCAGAAACAACAATCTCAAGGTCTGCTTTTTTAAAAAGTTTCTCAACAAATTTTTGAGCATAAATAGTTCCAGATGCGCCTGTTATACATACTATTATTTTCATTATTTTATCTATTTCATACAGAATTTATATAACTATTTTCTTATTGGTATATTACAACCATTTCTTCTTTGATATCATCAATAAGAGATGGGCTTATGCATTTTTCCGTTAATAAATGCACTTTTAGATCTAATGTTTCAGATAATTCTCTTTCCATTCTTACAAACTCAAGAAGTGTTATTTCTCTTGAAAAATTAATAAGGATATCAATATCACTCTCTGAAGTGACTTTATCCCTTACGTAAGATCCAAAAATTCCAATC
>JAHLWE010000165.1 GCA_019058135.1 Promethearchaeota archaeon
AAATATAGCAATTTTTATACCACGTCCTTTATCCACACTCTTTAAATCTAGATTTGAATATTGACCACCAGAAAAATATTTTAGAAATCTTTTGGTTTCATATTGAATATTATGGATCAGTCTCTTTTCAACCATATACTCTGTTATAAATCCTTTTACTAGTTCTTTATTTTTATCGATATGCTTAATTTTCATTTCCAACTGTTCTCTTTCATCTCGAAGTTTGATCATATTCTTCTTTTTTAATTTGAGCTCCTGGATTTCATTCTTTAAATAATTATTTTCACTTTCGATTCTCTTATTTACATTTACTAAAGAATTTATTTCACTATCGATTTTAATTATTTTTTCTCTTAATTGATCTAAATTTTTCACGTTAAATTTTTCTAAAAATTCCTTTTCTGTTGATACATTAAATTTTTTCAATAAATTGGAGTTTTTTAATCGATTATTTTGTATTTCTATCTCAAATTTTTTCTTTTTAGTATAATTCTCTTTAATGTCTTGCAAGTTTCTAAAAATTGAATTTAATTCATCCAACTTATTTTCTATATCTTGTTTGCTATTTTCTAATTCTTCTGAATTTGGTTTTAATTTATTTACATCATTTTTTAAAGCATTAATCTCATTATCATAGTGATTTAAAATCTCTTGAGCATCTTGATAACTTATTTCTCTTGTACAAGTTGGGCACTTAGCTATTCTTTTCCCTCCTTTAAAATCGAAGTTTTTATTTATTTTACTTTTATTTTTTTCAATCTGTGAAATAATTCCCTCTTTCTTATTTATTTCTGAAAGAACTTTTTTTAATGCTTCTAACAGTGTATCTTTATTACTTTCTAATTTAGTGATTTCATTTTCTTTTATTTTTATAAAATGATCAATATTGGACTCTTGGATATTATCATCTGAGCTTAAAGTTTTTAATTTATTAGCTAATTGTTCTAAGAATACCTCAATTTTGCCAACAAATTGTTCAATTTTTTGCTTAATATCTTTGAGTTCTGTTAATTTTTCCTTATCAGGAAAGTTTATTAATTGAGTTTTTAAGGTATCGATTTTTTTAGAATTATTTTTAATTTCTATGTTATTTCCTGTTAATTGTTGATCTTTTCTATTAATATCTTTTTCAATTTCAGAAGGAGCAATGTAATTTCTATTTATAGATTTTATCCGATTTATAGCATCTTTATTTATATTCTTAAGATAATCTGAAGCATAGTCAACAATGTTTAAACGAAATAAATCTATTATTAAATCCCGTAATTTCGCTGGGCTAGCTGATGCCAAACTCTCTATCTCACCCTGCTTTACAAAAGATGTTTGTAATGCTTGTTCTCTCTTAATCTCTAATAATTCTTCAATTTTAATCGTGTTGTCGGATTTCCAAGTATTATTAACTCTTATATAATTTCTTAACTTTTGGGAACCACTTGAACTCGTTCTATTTAATAATCTCTGTATCATATAATCGACCCCATCAAGTTCAAATATTATCTTTATCTCTCCTTTATCTTGACCAAAAGTAATTAAATTATTAATTGATAAAATTGTACTTTTTGGTCCGAATAAGCCAAAAAGAATCCCTTCAACAAAGCTCGTTTTCCCGAAACTATTTGATCTTTCGGGAGTTGTTCCTTGTATTAAAAATAAACCTTCGGAGAAATTCTCGGTCTCTCTTTCAGGAAGTATTAAATCCGGAAAGCATTTAAAATTTTTAAATTCCACTTTTTTAATTTTCAATCTGTTTCTCCTCCAAATTTTTTTAAAGATGTTTCAATTGCTTCTATTGCGATTTCTGCCAATAAATCTACATTATATCCTTCAGCTGGTTTAATTTTTCCGTGAATATATTCCAAAAATTCCTCTTTAGGATTACTTAATATGTATTCTTCTATAATTTTTGGAGCTAACTCATCACCTAAATATTTCGAAACTTCATGCCAGTCGAAAATAAGTTGTAAAATATTATAGCTCCCTCCACTAATAATTCTGGACTGATATGCTCTCAATTCTTCACTCAAATTCCAAAAACTTGTAAGAGATATGTTACCTCTAAAAATTATTTTTAATCGGGCAGCAGAAACCCCTTCCCATTTTTGGGTCTTAAATGGTTCGATCTTTTCTTCTAGGGTAGAAAATATTGAATTATTTGTAGTTGATGGATCTACTTCTATATCAATTTCTTCAAAAACACGATTTTTCTCGAAAATATGATTCTTGACCACAGATTTCTTATTTTTTTCAATAATAACTTCTAAATACCCGTTTGAAAGATTTACCTCATCAAAATTAAGTGGTACAAATGATCCTGAATAATAGGCATTATCAGAAAATTTTCTCTGGTTATGTTCATGACCTAATGCAATATATGAGTAATTGAACGACTTTACTTTCTCGTGAAGCGTGTTATCTATATCAGATCCATGAACTACAGCAATTTCGACCATATCTTCTTTAGGTCTCTGTTTTTCAATCCATTTATCATATTCAATTTTAATATCATTGTTTAGATTAAATTCAAAATAAGGAAACAAATAAAATCGAGTGCATTTATCTGGAAATTCTAAAGTTAATTGTTGAGTATTAGTTATTGCATATTTTAAGTCCCAGACTGAAAAATAATGGAATTTTGGAAAGATGGAGGTGATACTATCCATAATTGAATATCTATATCCTTGATAAATACCATGATTACCATCAATTAAGATAATGGGAATTTTATTTTCAGTTTCTTTAAAAAAAGTTTTTAAGCTTTTAACAACAACTTCTCTTGCCGGTTCTGGTGGTGGAAATGGATTTTCTCCGAATGGAGTATGGAAAATATCCCCCGAATGAACTATAAAATCAATATTATCTTTATTAACAATACAATAATTAAAAAAATCATCCCATCTCTTATAAAAATCATTTTCATACCAACGAATTTCACCAAATTTAAACCAGTCATTTTTAAAGTTCTTTCTTAATCGAAAACCAAGATGAGTATCTGCAAGATGAATAATTTTTACCATTATCTTTCAACCTTTTTTTTATATTGTAATATAATAAGTATTGGTATTTCGCAATTATTAAGATTATTTACTTAATAAACTTAATAATATTTGTCTAAAATCTCTAGACTTTTTAATAATTGAATGATATTTCATTTTTATTCATTTGAATTTAATCTCACAGAAATCTGCATCACAAAATCTTTCACCCAGTGCTTCACTTTTAACTGTACTCAGGTTGAGTGGTTTTAATTTCGATTTCCTTTCATGATACTGTTCTTTTGTAATTTCTTCATAAGGAGCTTGTTCATAACCGTGTTCGTTCAAGGGAAGGAATGTAA
>JAHLWE010000166.1 GCA_019058135.1 Promethearchaeota archaeon
ATATTTATTTATAATATATAAAAATCAAATAAATTAGAAAATTTATCCTTTTAATTATAAAAGAGACTGAAGAAATTTAAAATTACAAATCAACTTTATTAATTTATACAAATTTTAAAACTCTATGAATTTTTATTTTATGAGGATATTGAAATGGAAGATATTGCATGGAAATTAATTGAGCCAGAGCGTATAAAGAGCGAAAAACTAGAACAATATATATTACAGAATGCACCTCCTATATTATACACTAAAAATGATAAAGATAAAACATCGATGAATTATTTGATCTCCTTCTTTTTTGTAGTCGGATTTTATCTTATCTTTCTCAGCATTTGGACTTTAATGGAAGTTAATCTTGGTGGGTTTGAATTATCTTTATTTTTTATCATTACAATCATTGTTTTTGCTATTGCTTTGCCTTTATTATTACTTTATATTCGCAGAAATGTGTATAACAAGCCTATTCAATCATATTATGAATGGTTTATTGCTCAATCTGATAATATTGAAACCATATATTCATGTTTAGTTCTATATCCGACTTTTTCGGGTAAGACTCATCCTGATAAAGGATTCAATAGAGCTTATAAGATCTACGAAGAAACGGTGTTATCTAATAAAATTGATATAACGCAAATTGAGATTTATTTCAAAATCAACAGTAAGAATCCTAATAATTTAGAATCTCTTGAGCTTATCGGATATTTTTTTAAATATGGAGAAGGGCAACAATTTTTTGATGAAAATACAAATCGAGATGTATGGAGATTTTTTAAGGCGTTGAAATCAAAAGAGGATAATTTTATTTCAGTGGCGAACTGGGATCACTTGTATGAATGGAGAGATGATTTGGTTTTTGATTTTGATAAATTACATGAATTAGCTCCATGGATAATACTTCGCTGGAATAATTTAAATCTGATTCCATTAACTCCAGAAGCAAAAAAAAAATTGAGATTTGGCAAAAGAAATATCACCCCCTTGCCCAAATTAAAACCATGGGCTGGAGATTTATTTAAGCAAGAATATCATAATGAAGCTGAGTATAATGATTTGAAAGTTACTCAAAATGCAATTAAAACAATTTTAGGTGATATCATTTTAAGTAAAGACTCTAAACTAATTAAAAAGAATTTTAATAATTTTAAAGTATATTTTGTAAAAAATGCCTAAAACCTACATTCCATCAATTAAAATCGAAATCCTAAATTAGTAAGTTTTATTATTTTTCTTATGCCTTTAGAAAGAAGAGAAGATCTTTCTGAATCATGGAGCAAACATGATAAAACAGCCGATCAAACCCGGGAATTTCATGCTCTTTATTTAAAAGCAGTAAATCATCCTATTAGGCGTGCAATACTTGAAATTGTTAATCAAAAACCAATGACAGAGGGAGAATTATTTGAGATTTTGAAGGAACAAGATATTTTAAATGAAAAAAATATGTTGAAATATCATCTTGACTTTTTAGAAAAGGGATATTGCATTGAAAAGATAAGTGATCAACAGACCAATAAAACTCTTTATAAAATCACTCAGGAAGGAACAGTAGTTGATTATTTAGATAAATAAATATTTTAATTAATAGATAAATTATATACATTTTTTTTAAGATGAAACGGATTCTCTATTCAATAGGGAGCTGAACTTTAATAATTACAAAATTTAAAATGAGGAATTTTTAGACGACAATGAATCCAAATAAAAAATATTTAATTCTTATCATTATCATTACTGTTGTATTGGTTTTTATTCTTGTCAGTATCACTCAAGTAGATAGAAATCCTATTAGTTATTCTTACTCATTTGAAGCTGATTGGGAAGATTGGGAAAAAAAAGAAGTTGATATCGAGCTTGGTGGAGGAGAAATAAATCGTTCTATTGAACGAAGTCAAGAGATGGCAATAGATGGAAATACATCAATCAAATATTATATGAATAATCTTAATGACGCTGGAAAGATATGGATTGATAAGAATTTCACCGTTAACCCCAATAAAAATTATGAAGTTCAAGTAAATTTTTATTTTGCTAGCAAAGATTGGGGCGATTTTAACCTTTTCAGAATTATAGCCAGTGCTCAAGCAACAAGTCCTCAGACTCCAGAAGAAATTGTAGAAATACATTATAATCTGTATAATAAATATAAGGAGAAAGCCACAACATATAATAGTGGTGAATTAGATTCTGGTTATGTATGAACACATAAAAATTTCGAGTTTTCTGTGACTTCACACGAATTTGGAATTATTTATGTCGTTTTAGGTATTTGGGGAACATGGGAAACGCATCGCACATATTATATAGATAATGTTCAAATTATTATCGCTAAAAGGCTTATTTAGACCATTCTTTAATTTAAATTAAAGAAAAAAAAAAGAGAGATTTACTGTTTTATCACAGTTGAAACCCAATCCATATATGATTCGGGTATTACTTTTGGAGCTTCTTTAAAGAAATCATTTACGGTTTCTTTCACGAACTGAGCAGCAACTGGATGAAACATCATAGCAAGATCTAATCCAACAACAATAAGCGAGAGGGCATTATATATCTCCCAAAGAGGACCACGATATTCTCTTTTACCCCAATTTGGAGCTCTTTTCTCACTCATCCAGGCTTCTCTCGCACCCCAAGCGTTTGTTGTCCCTCCAGAAATTGGAAATGCAAGATTATCCTCACCCAAAAGTCCCGCTAATCTCATACGTTGATACATTGAGAAAGAATACTCTAATCCGTAGCCTAAAGTCGCACACGTTGGATCCATTACTATTCTATCTCTAGCAAGTCCTAATTCCATAGCATCTTTATTCATTTTAATCTGGTTGTTCATATCCAAGCTTGTCCAAAGAAGACAATTATGGTCATACTTCACGGCAAGAGGAACAACTTCTTCCCAAGTTGCCTTATCAGCTGCAGATAATAATAATCTCTCGCTTTCAGACACTTCCGCAGTGAGTTTAAACATTTCTACATCTTTTTCTTTATTCCCAGAACAACCAATAAGAATTGGAACCTTAACAGCTTGTAATAACTCTTCCAATGTCTTCTTGGAATTCTCCACGGGAGCATCTTTTAATCCTGGGTCAATTGATAAAGAATGGAATGTAATACAATCTGCACCAAATTTATCGACTGCAAATTTTGCCCACTCAACTGGATTATCAAGATAACCTTTATATTCTACCTTTATCGGTTTAGGTAACATCATATCAGCGCCCATATCGAAGACATCATACGTTACTACAGGTGGATATGGATTACGTTTTTCTAACCCCAAAAAATTATAAAAGGGTGGAACTGATTGACCTCCTAGGGTAACTTTATTCCCGTTCGATCTCACAAATTCGATCGTTTCAATTGTTCCGGGAAAAGAAACCTCTCCAAGCTTTAAAACCGCTTCAGTCCATTCTATTGGTCCTTTCACTTTTCCAATTCCGGGCAAAGCAGCTTGAACTGCGCCTGTAACAACACTGGGGAAAAACTCAAATTGTAATTGCTCAGCAAGCAAATCTACGTTTATTAATTCCATTTGATCTGTATCTTTCATCAATTCAGCTAATTTCTTTGATAATTCTTCAAATTCTGACAATATGAAAACTTCGTAATTTTTTATTTAATATGAATTAGTATATTTAGGAAATTGATGAAAATAATTTAAAACTTCTTTTTTTCATTTTTAAATATATTAAAAAGAAGCTTCAAACTCGAAGTTTCCTTTTTTTGAGTATAAGAAATGTTATTGTTGATATTGTAAAAATAGTTATTACCCCAATAATTTCTAAAGGGTAAGA
>JAHLWE010000014.1 GCA_019058135.1 Promethearchaeota archaeon
CATATTTTTGGAGGCATGTATAACTTAGGTGAACTTATACTATTTATTTCCTCATCGATAATTTTAGTTTTAACTAATATGATTGGTATAATGACAATTCAACAGTCTTTTAGAGTTGGTCAAGCAAGTAATATGATTCCTATTCAACAAGTGCCGATACAAACAACACCGATAATAGTATATTTTTTAGTATTTTTATTAGCTGCTCCTAATATCTTTTCTATTTTTTATTTAATTGTTGGTGTCATTTTAATTATTTTTAGTTCATTTTTATTAGGAAAAAAACAAGCGCAATTAGAAGAAATCAAATAAAATTATTAAAAGGTTAAGATAATTGGTAATTAGAATTGAATTGTCTTAGAGTTAAAAAAAATTTTTTATCTGAATGAAATATGGCAAAAATAATTTTCTTTCAAGCACATCCAGATGATTTGGAGCATAAATGCGGGCATATAATGCATTATCTTGCAACAAAAAGTAATAATAAGTATATTATTAAAATTGCTTCAATGACTAAAGGTGAATTTGGACTTCCAGGTGCTCAGTATGATAAGTTTAAAGGCGATTTCCTTGCAAAAGTCAGAATGCGCGAACTATTTAATGCTGAAAGTATTCATGGTATCCCTCCTGAAAATATCGAATTTTTTGGTTATATAGATGGGTCTGTAAAATTCAATAAAGAATTTATTAAAAAAATTACTGTTTATCTCACACGAGAAAACCCAGATATAATATTTGCCCCAGAAGCGCTTTACACTTGGTATTATCATATGGATCATGTCAATACTGGTAGAGCAATATTTTATATAATTCACAATAAATTAATTGATTTTACTCCTATTCTATATTTCTATACTTCATTAAGCCCGAATTTTTTCTTTGGGTTTAAAAAAGAAGATCTTGCATTAACATATCAATTACTTGCATGTCATAAAACGCAAAATTGGTTACTTAATTATACAACAATTCCTTATAAATTTACGAGTAGATTTGCTGGAAGAAAAATCAGAGGTTGGAAGTATGCAGAACCATTTCGACGTGTTTATTTTAATAAAATCAATTTAAAAAAGAATAAACCATCGTTGATAGTGCGAATTTTTACTCATTTTTTTTCCAAACTGCCATGGTTCAAGGCAAAATATCCTCAAGACATATTGTTAGAACTTAAAAATAAAAAAGGCAGAAAATAATGTTATAAAATAAAGAAAAATTTAAGAAAAAAATCAAATCATATTATAGGTATAAAAAATGAGAGTAAAGGGTAAAATTGTTGTATTGACCGGAGCAGCTTCTGGAATTGGAAGATCTACCGCAATTTTGTTTGCTAGAGAAGGTGCAATACAAGTTCTTTCGGATATAAATGAAGAAGGTTTAAAAAAAACATATGAAATGATAGAAGAAGGTAAAGATAGAACCACTATAATGAAAGTAGATGTGAAAAATCCTGAAGAAGTTAAGAACATGATAGATATAACAATAGAAAAACATAGAAGAATAGATGTTTTAATTGTTAATGCAGGTGTAGTACGAGTGGGACCCGTTGAGACTTTTCCTGATGAAGATTATGATCTATTAATTGATGTTAATCTAAAGGGAACACATTATACATGTAAATACGCAGTTCCTTATTTTAAAAAACAAAAATCGGGTTCAATAATCACACTAGCTTCTGTTGCGGCCCATATTGGACAAGTTGCACACGGAAATTATTGCTCCACAAAAGCAGGTGTGTTGGGTTATACTAGAGCTTTAGCTTTGGATTTAGCTCCCTATAATGTTCGAGTTAACAGTGTTTCACCAGGAGCAACCGATACACCTATGTTACAAAGTGATGTAGCGAAACAAGCTAGAGATAGAAGTGTTACATACGAAGAAATTAAAAAAGAATTTGAACAAGAGGGTGTCATGGGACGGTGGGCAACCCCAGAAGAAATAGCTTCGGGTATTCTTTTTTTGGCAACTGAAGAATCTTCCTATATGACAGGGGCTGATATACGCTTAGATGGCGGGTGGACGACTCAGTAAAAATTTTTTATTAAAAGATGAAATATGGTCTTATAGGATCTTACATCTGAAAAACTTTATTTTTAGAACAAAACTAATTAAATTAAAATGACATTAAAAATTAAAAAAGAATGGTTTATTGACGAAAAAGGTCGAATAGTATTATTGAGAGGAGTGAATTTAGGAGGGAGTTCAAAAGTTCCTGTGACTCCTAATGGAGCAACTCATATCAAAACAGATTTTAGTGATTATAGGGATGTTTCTTTTGTAGGTCATCCTTTTCCAATAAAGGAAGCAGATGAACATTATAAACGATTAAAACATTGGGGTTTCAATTGCTTGAGATTTCTAGTAACTTGGGAAGCAATCGAACACCAAGGGCCTAAGCAATACGATAAAGAATATTTAGATTATGTTGAAGAGTTATTAAAAATTGCTGAGAGCTATGGGTTTTATACATACATTGATCCACACCAAGATGTTTGGAGCAGAATGACGGGTGGAGATGGAGCCCCTGGCTGGACTTTTGAAAAGGTCGGTTTAGATTATACGAAGTTTGACGCTTCTGAGGCTGCTTTTATAATGCAATATCGATATGATCCTGAAGATCCGAAAAAATACCCTCCAATGTATTGGGTTGGGAATACTTATAGATTTGCAAACGGATCGATGTGGACACTTTTCTTTGGTGGAAACGATTTTGCGCCATCGTTAAAAATTGAGGGTGTTAATGTTCAAGATTACTTGCAAAATCACTTTTTTGACGCAATTAAACAAGTAGCATTAAGAGTAAAAGATAATCCCTATGTAATTGGATTTGAAACGTTAAATGAACCTAATGAAGGGTGGATAGGGAAATATGTTGATGGAAGCAAATGGGAGGGCATTTCTGAAGTATTAGGATATGCATTTACCCCCATAGATGCAATGCTTACGGGAGCAGGATATCCTAGAACAGTTGGTTATAGGGAAGTTAAAAGATTTGGCGTTAAAGAAACCAGAAGAGACGAATTAAATAGAGACAAAAATTCATGTTGGTTGGAAGGGTTAGAGGATATTTGGAAAAAGGAGGGTGTTTGGGATTTAGACGATAATGGCAATCCAATTGTTTTAAATAACGATTACTTTGTAATTAAGAACGGGAAAGAGATCGATTTCTGTCGCGACTATTTATCTCTTTTTATAAAGAGATATACTGAATCTGTCCGAAGTATTATCACTAATGCAATAATTTTTTTTGAGTATTCATCAGAAAGTATGATGAAAGGGGAACCTTTACATTTAGATTTACCGAATAATATTGTGAATGTTGCACATTGGTATGATGTGGCTACGATGGGTACAAAACGAGCAATGATCAAGGCAAATTTCAATATTATCACGGGAAAACCAGTCGTTGGAAAAAAAAATGTCCAAAATATGTTTAATTCACAACTTGAAAACATTAAAAGTTTCTC
>JAHLWE010000167.1 GCA_019058135.1 Promethearchaeota archaeon
ATAAAAGATTTATATCTGAAGATTTATGACTATTGAATTTTGTGCAATAATATTAGCTGGTGGGATTGGGAAAAGGCTACACCCCCTTACATCAGTACTTCCCAAACCTCTTGTCAAAATTACAAACAAACCAATGATTGATTATGCCATAAATCATGTTAAATACGCAGGAATTAAACATATTATTATTGCTTTAGCTCATAGGGGTAATCTTTTAAAAGAATATTTGGAAAAAGAATGGACACAGGATAAATTAGGCGAAATACAATTAGAGTATTTAATTCAAGATTCTAGCGGAACTGCGGATGCTGTAAAAAAATGCCGTGAGAATATTGACAGTGAAAAATTTATTGTTAGCATGGGAGATATTGTAACTAACTTTCCAATGAAAAATTTTATGCAATTTCATAGTGAAAAAAATGGAATCGCTACAATTTCCATGAAAACGGTGGAGAGTCATACATCCCAGTATGGAGTAGTTTTATTAGATAAAAATAGGAAAATTTACCTTTTTTTAGAAAAACCTCAACCTATGGAACTATATGTAAGTGGTATGGCACAACGTACAGACCTATTTCTTCACACAAACATTATAAATACGGGAATTTATGCATTTGATGTAAAAATTCTAGACATTTTAGAAAGTCAACCACTTGCAGATTTTGGAAGTGATGTATTTCCATATCTTCTTGCAAATAATTATGATCTATATGGTTTTGTTGAAAATTATTACTGGCTTGATGTTGGTAATCCACAAACATATCTTTGGGCAAACTGGGATCTTCTGAGAAAATATGGCTGGCCTATAACTCCCAATGGAAATGAAGATGATAACATTTGGACCATAAATAAAATCAATACAGAAGGTTCTGTTAATATTTATAAATGGACTTGTTTTGGGGATGATGTACGTTTAAAAAATAATGTTCAAATAAAAGAATTATCATCAATTGGTTCAAATGTGGAAATTGAAGAAGATTCAATTATAGATAAAAGTGTAATTTGGGATAATGTATCTATTGGTGCAGGATGTAAAATTAACTCTTCAATAATATGTAATGAATCTACCATTGGAAATAATGTTGTTCTAAATAACGTTATTTTAGGTCCAAACTGTAAAATTAGCGATGATAAAGTTATTTCTGATAAATCCATTGAAATAGGCACCGAAATATAGCTTTCTCTTATTTGTTTTCATCTAGAAAGTAAAGTAAATTGTTCTGTATTAATAAAAAAAGAAGAATTTAGTTTTTATTTAAGTTTATTAATCATATCTAAATGGCTTAAATGCATTAGCATCTAACTTTTCGAATATGGAGTCGCTATCTTTAACCATTCCAAGATATTCCCATTCTCCCTCATCTACCATCTCGTTTTTTCCATATTTCACTGCCATATCATACAAACGAATGAATTTTTCATAATGTTCTGCAATTCTATTTTCCGAATAATCTCTAGCTGTCCATGTGCTTATTAAAAACTGCCAATCACTGGATTCAAGAAGTAAAAGTTCCCTTCCTAGCTGTTCAATAATATCTTTCAAATTTTTATCGGCTGAAGCATAATATTTTTCAACTATTTCTTCCATTTTTTCCTCGCATTCGTAAATATAATGATATGACCAAGATGTCCAATCATTTAGCCATGTATTATGCCAACCAGAAAGCCCCCACGATCCTTCAGGCAAAGAGATTATTTTATTTGGAGGATGTTGTTCTAAATACCTTAAACATGTTGTAAGATCAACCTCTGGGTCATCTTCCATCCATTTTAATATCTTTTTTATCCATCGTGGTCCCTCAAACCACCAATGACCAAAAAGCTCGCAATCATACGGAGCTACAACAACACCAAATCGATTATTCTTACTTTTATATTCATTTAATATATCTTTTACTTGATTTTTAAAATGAGTTGCATTCTCTTCCAGACGTGATTCAATATCTGCTGGATAATACTCCATTTTTTGCCCAATATCAATTTTTGCTCCGGTGACTTTCCAATATCGATTTCCTCCAGGATAATGCTTTTTATGAAAGTCTAAATAGTTTCCATCTCCAGGAAATCCATGCTCACCCGACCAAACGAGGAGACCCGTTTTTTCATCTCTTGTAAAAATAGCAACTGGTGGTAAATTTGGTCTTGGTCCCAATAAATAAGGTTCATATGGTGTTCTGTCAAATTTTAATTCTAAAGGTTCATATTTTACTTTGAAATGCTCCCATAACTTTAGCAATATAGGAAACCTTTCAAGATAAACACCTTTAGTTTCGCCCCCCATTGTTGAATGTGTATCTACAATAAAGTAACGAAATCCGTGCTTTGCAAGAAAATATTCCACACCTTCCCTATAATATTCCTCTTCAGTTAAAGGATTTTTCCATTTATATGCCGGTCTATAACCACATTCTGGAAGCCACATTCCAATAGGCTCACGATCGAAAATTTGCTTATAATAATCCTTTGCAATTTTAATTTGAGCATTTACTGAACTATCCTTTCCTAGTAAAGGAAAATAGCCGTGTGTAGCAAAACAAGTCATTAATTCTATTATATTTTTATCTTGTAGTTTCTTAAATTCATTCACAATATCTTGATTGTAATTATGATTGAAAGTATCTTTTATTCCTGTGTAGAATTTTTCCCATTCATGGGCTAATTTTATTAGATTTTCAAACTTATATTTGGTAAATTCCTCAATATTATGGATAGATGCATCAATTTTCGTATCTAAATACGCATTAAAATCAGCCTTGAATGAATTGTGCTTTAACATTGCAACTAATGGAGGACTCAAACTAATTGTTATTCTTGGAGTGTAGCCCTCATTTATAAGTTCATTTAAAATATTCAAAATGGGTATATAAGTCTCGCTTGCTGCCTCGTTTAACCAAGATGTCCCATGAGGCCAATTTCCATGGTTAATAACCCATGGTAAGTGAGAATGAAGGACAAAAGAAAAACTCCCAATACCTTTTTTTCCAATCATTTTATTATCAAATCCAATTTTTGATTTTATCAAAATTCTATGAAAGAAAATTTATTATTTTATCTATAAAATTAAATTACTTAATTTTATTCTTTCCATAAAATTAATTAAAAATTATAAATTAATTTATTTTTGTAAAGGTGGATCCACGATGACTTTTGAACTAGGGAATATATTAAAGCGGGGTATTATAGCTGGAAGAGTTAATGAAAGTTTACCCCCAGAGATGTCAACTGTCCTTGGATGTCTTCATGGATCTACTTTAAAGCCCAATGATATACTCGTTATGGCTAGAGATTTTCATAAAGATTCTCGTATGTTAAAAAGGGCTTACGCTGCTGGTGTTTTATCGACAGGTGTCGATATATTAAATCTGCATGATACGACCTTTCCGCTTTTACAATTTTCAATAAGGAGATTTGGAGCAAGTGGAGGTGCTTATTTTTCTACCGGACATCTGTATAATAATGATGTTGAGATTACATTTTTAGATGCTGGTGGTTTTATTTATACACAATCTCAATTAGAAGAATTAGTTCGAACATCCAAAAAGTTTCCTAAAAATATAAGAAGAGCAGAACCAATAAATATAGGAAAAATATCGAGTATTCCTCACACTGTAGATATTTATATGAAAGCACTCCCTCAGTTTGTAAATAAAACCAAAATATCTGATGCTAACTTAAAAGTTGTTATTGATTGTTCCTTTGGCCCCACTGGCCAAATAGCACCAAATTTACTCAGTACTTTGGATGTAGATGTAGTTGCCTTGAATACATTCCACCAAGAAAAAAAAGTAAAAGCATCTGTTCCTAATATTAAAACAATCAGGAGTTGTGCCGATATTGTCCGTGCCAGTCATAGTGATTTAGGGATTTGTTTTAGCAGTGAGGGCCAAAGATTCATCCTAGTTGATGAGAATGGAATTGAAATTGATTTTGAAGACCTTTTCATGCTTTTTGTTACATATGATGATAAGATTCAAGATTCCAAACCTAATAGTGTAATTGTGTCAGAAACCTCATCAAAAGTATTGGATGATTATGTAAACGGTCAAGGTTTTGATCTTATTAAAAAAAAATCCAAACCAGGTATAATTTCAAGGAGCATAAGGGAAGCTAGAGCTTGTTTTGCCGCCTCAGATTCTTTTGAATTTTATTTTCCATATTTTGGACCAATATCCGATAGTACACTTACATTAATTAAACTTTTAGATATTATGGCTTCACAAGAAAGTTTATTAAGCGATTTAACTCGAAATTTTCCCAAAACAAATAAAATCAGTAAGAAGATTTCTGTAGACTCAAAATTTATTGATAATTTTCATGAATTCATAACTCAAAAAATTGAGCAATATAATTTAGAATACATCGATATTATTAATGAGGTTAAAATAATAAAAGATGATGTTAATATTACAGTAAAACTTTCTTTATCTCGAGATGCCGTAATAATTTCAGCCGAAGATGAAGAAAAGAATGTTAATGAAAAAATAAAAGAATTGGAAAAAATTTTATTTGATTGATGTTCGTCTAAAATAATGTGGATTCTAATGGCGGAAGTATTCCGAGTGCGCTCAATATTACCCATAACACCCCAAAAATAATTGGAATTAATAATATCAAATTAACCCTTAAGATTTCATAAATATTTTTCGATTTGTATGCCTCTTTAAATCTTGGTAATATTTCTACATTATTTATTGGAAAAAATAAGTAGAATTTTTCTGTTTTACCATTTATAGATTGAAATTTAGACGTCATTGAAATCGTGGAAGATGGTGTATTATACTCAAAGAAAATAAACACAATTATTCCAATTACCGTTAAAATATAACCAAAAGTGTATGGATTTGTTAGAAAATAACTTGGGAAACATAAAAGATTATAAATTACCCAAATCACTTCAACTAACAGGAAAAATACAACAAAATATTCCAAATAGTGAGGTTTGTAGGGATTATATTCCTTATTTAACACATTAAAATTATTGTAATTTGCCCATGTACCAGCAATTGGATTTTTTCTAACACATATTAATGAATCTTCTTTTTCTTCCACTGATTGTTCTGTAAACCAATGACTATGATGAAGACGTATAAAGAAATAAACAGAATTAAAAGTAATAAAATATTTGAGGTCCGCCGTAAAATCGAGTAAAAAGAAATCTGGAATTAGTTGAATAATTATTGTTAATATTATAAAAGCACCACTTAAAATTAAATTAAATAATGGAGTATGAGAATTAGGGACTTCTCCGAGAGACACTTTCAGTTTATCAATATTTATTGAATCTTCTTTCTTAATACTTTTTCCTTTTTCTTCTTGTGCCAATTCAAATAAATCCAATATTTGTATCTTCTTACTCTCTTCTGATATTCTCTCTAATTGGAATGATTTATAATCAAATTTAATAAAATCATCAGGTGTATCCATTTGAAAAAATCTTCTTGGAAATAGAACTATCAGAAATGTTGCTATTAGTAATAATAAAATATTTATCGTTAACATCCATCGAGTTGAGATCGGAATTCCTCCAGAAATAAAAAACATATCATAAGATAAGTTCAAGAAATTTATGTAATCAGCAAGTAAATATACTAGAAAGAAGATTAATGCAAATGATGCCCAAGTTACAAATCTTTGATGACGCTTTCCAATAATGATTTGCTGGACCTCATCCGGTAAAGATAATCTCTCGTTAGTTTCAAGGAAATTTTTAAAAACTGGACTTTTATTATATACTATTTCCAATGAACTCGTATCATTTTTTTTTAGAAAATTAAGTGTAATAGTCCGGGAGGTCATTAAAGAAAATATAATAAAAATTAGTCCAAAAATAATTGGAATTATGCCAATAAAAATGTAAATATTCATCTCAATAATAAACGTTATTCCTGGTTGCTCTAAAAGTTCAAAGTAGAAGTTTCCCTCCTCATCTATTAAAAATGGAATATTTATAAACGCTAAACCGATAAGAATTAGCCCACTTATGATCGGGATTATATTTAATCTCTTAAATGAAGCCCTTGCTATTTTATTTTCTTGCATTGCTTACTAACCTCCATTAATTCCCTTTAGGAATTATATTTAAATATCTTGCAATCCAGTACACCACCAGAATATCAGGAACGAGTTGTGTCCGGCCATATTTATGATCACGAATATAATTAACATTTTTTTCACTATAACTCCTCCGCTGCCACATCATACTTTCTGACTTTCTCATATCGACTGGACATGAATTATTTAATAAATTTTTCTCATCTGATGGCTCCTTTCCTTCAATCAGATCTTCTATAGATTCTACTAAATCAAAACTGATTCCTTCCCAATACCCGATTTGTGGGTAAGGCACACCGAGGATCGGTGCTTGGTGTTTATTTGGAAAATTAAAAACATCATTATAATAAGTTCTATAAGGATATTTTCTCTTGACAGAACGCCATAAACAATCTTTTATATCAGATTTAACAAATTCAAAGGGATTCTGAATTCGATCTCGAACCTTGCCCCAAATTTGTTCCTCATTATTAATTTCACTCTCCAGTAGAGTGGGAACATCACATAAACTTTCGAAATTAGGAGTACTATGACATAATAAATAGACAGCGTCAAACATTCCATTACGATGGAACTTAGCAAAATTTTGAGCCGGATCTAATAAATTATCCAAATAAATTTGTTTTAATACTGGATCCTCTTCAAGCCAAATTAATGTTGGAATATCATTATAAATAAAATTCAAAGGATAGTAAGGACCAGCTACATTAGAACTTGGACATCCGATACCTGCTCGGTCGCTTTTTCCTAAAGCTTTAGCAAATCCTCTATCATATGCGTAGTGAAGATAAATGGATTGCCATTTTTCAGGATTAACTATCGCAGCCATCTTTAGAAAGCTTAGAACAAATAAAGAACTTGGAACAGGTCGTCCACTCATTAATTCTGCTGCAACCGTGTGAATCTTTCCATTTACATCAAGGATTCGCCAATTTGAATCGTAAAAATATGAAACCGTTCTATCTATAATTCTACCCGTTCTTGCTTTTAAATCCGGATCATCCACTAAATTATAAATCATGCTCATTGCAAAAAGCTGCCCGCACGTAACATCACGACTTTTATGCATTATCAATGACCAATTATAGCCTTTATATTCCCGGATATATCGATCTTTAGATGCTTCAAAACCATAACCAGGAAACTTCTCTCTTGTAAGGGGTGTATCTGGAACTGCATAACGAGGCCATGTAAAATTACCGGCTACCTCACTTAATATCTCATATGCCAATACCAAATCACGCAACCTTTCCAAAGTTGCTTCAACCTCAGCATTATTATTCTCCCGTTTCGCGACTGCATATCGAAAAGCTTCTCCTGCAACATATAATCCTGAATAGAGTGAAACATGAGCTGTATCACTTCCATAAGTCATGATGTTAAAATCGTTATAAGGGCTACTCGTGTTTAATGGATCAAAAGTTGCTAAAATCTGAGAATTATTATAAAATGACCTATTAAAAAATGATAAATTCTCATTTATTAGTGCATAATTAAATGTAACACCCAAAGGTGGCAGAGTCCAGTTATTTCCCGTGAGATTCTTTGGAATATGATAAATCCCAACCAGTTCTTCAGATTTGTTAATAATATCATATATGTAGTCATAATCGATAACAGATTCAGGGGCTAATTGAACATCAAATCCATTCACAAAATACTCAACGTTTAAATTATTATTCAGTAAAAAAACTGACAGAAAGCCATAAAAACTTGTTCCACCAATTGCTATGGCTAATACAACGAATTTAGCAATATTTTCACCTTTAAATTTAGATCTTTTTTTCACGAGCATATTTATCAAAAACTGGTCTTATGAAAATATATTAATAATAATTTATGTTTGAGCTTAATAAAAATTTAATACATTAAATTAAATTTAAAATAAAAAATAATTAAAAATATAAAGATTTAATAAATTATGTAAAAAAATTATAAAATAAAGTGATTTTATTATGGCGTTTGACCTAAATTCGATAATAATTATGATAACATTAAGTATTATATTCATAGTCTTTTTAATATTTGATATTTTTAAGCGTGGAGAGCGCTACTCACTGCTTGCATATGTTATGGCTTTACCATTAATCAATTATCTCTGGTTCAAAATCACTGAAGGTAGTAGTTCAGCCTATGCAGAATACCAATCCTTTGGAGTATTAGGTATGTATCTTATCTTGGTCTTACTTTGGATTGTTGCTATGATAAGAGATGCAATTTTAGTAATAAGAAAGAGAAAGGAAATTGACGATGTTCTTTTATTTTTGCTGGTTGCTTTAATAGTTCAGTTTGTTCTCACTGCGATTCTACCATCAAATAATTTAATTCCTGATATGCAAACTGGGTGTTCTTCATATTTAGCTTTCTTTTGGTTGCCTGAATTATTTACCGCAACAGGAGATTTAAACCCAGTTATCGATCCAAACCTTGTGTTATCTTTTCGAATCAGCGTAACTGCTCTCGTTGTTTTGATATGCATTCCATTGTTAAATGATATTCGTGGTGAAGAGGCAAATTTAGTTGCGGTTGTAGTTATTACTGCGATATTCATTATACCATTTTGGATAATAAGTTATATATGGGCTCCAGAATCTACGGCGGTGCTAACCTTTTTATTCTGTGTTATACTTTTCGTGGCACTTTTACTAGTTACTCAAAGTGGACAAAGAAGTTCTTAAAATTAACTTTATTTTTTTTAAAAAATCAATTATCTTTTAAACTCCTATATTTTTATTAAAATCTAAATATGTAATTTATTTAAAGAATCAAGATTTATTTTATTTTGAATAAAAAAAGGAAGGCTTCATTTATTATGAGTAATAATAATAATTCAGATTTAACCCAAATTCCCGGAATTGGAAACGCCACTGCAAAAAAGTTGATGGCTGAAGGAATAAATAGTTATGAAGATTTTATTAACGCAGATCCAAAAAAAATAGCAAAAATTGTTAAAAGTTCCGAGAAAAAAGTTTTGGATTGGATTTCAAATGCAAAAGAATTAATTTCAAGTCAAGATATAGAGCTTTCAAGTGAGACTAATGAAGAAATAGAAGAAACTATGGAGTTTGTTATTGAAGAGTCTGAAAAACCAGATATTCAAAAAGAAAAGTCTCAAGGAAAAATTGATTACGGTATTTCTGATTTACCTGGTGTTGGACCTGCAACTTTAAAGAAATTAAAAGAAGCCGGTTTATTATCCTTAAGAGCAATTGCGATTACTCCAAAACAAATAATAATGGATGATTCCGGATTGGGAGATAAAACTATTGAAAAAATTATTAAGGCAGCTCAGGAGTTATTAAATATTAATTTTAAATCAGCAAGTGAGGTATGGGAAGAGCGAAGATTATTAAAAAGGATCTCTACAGGTAGTTCTAATTTAGATGAAGTTTTAGCGGGTGGAATCGAAACGAGAGCTTTAACTGAATTTTTTGGCGAATATAGAACAGGGAAGACTCAAATTATGCATCAATTATGTGTTAATGTGCAATTACCTGAAGAAAAAGGAGGTCTTAATGGAAAAGCTTTATATATTGATACTGAGGGGACATTTAGACCTGAAAGGATAATTCAAATGGCAGATGCTTTGGATTTAGATTATAATAAGGTTTTAAAAAATATAATTTTCGCACGGGCATACAATTCAGACCATCAAATTATGCTTGCTAAGG
Source organism: Promethearchaeota archaeon (assembly GCA_019058135.1). Classification (GTDB taxonomy): domain Archaea; phylum Asgardarchaeota; class Lokiarchaeia; order Sigyniarchaeales; family SOKP01; genus 6H3-1. Next base: position 9,723 of record JAHLWE010000167.1, read on the forward strand.
ACGCATCTAATATAATTGATGAGGAAAATATAAAATTGATTATTGTGGATTCGTTAATTGGTCATTTTCGAAGTGAATACATTGGAAGAGGAACTCTTGCAGACCGTCAGCAAACGTTGAATTCTCATTTACATGATCTTCTTCGATTAACCGAGATTCATGATGATTTAGCCATAGTCGTTTCGAACCAAGTTCAATCAAAACCTGATGTATTCTATGGAAATCCTCTTAGAGCAACTGGAGGCAATATTGTTGCTCATGGTTCAACAATAAGGATTTATCTAAGAAAGGGTAAAGAAAATCAACGAGTTGCTAAAATTGTTGATGCCCCTCATTTACCAGAAGCCGAAGCAGTTTTCACACTCTCCGAAGATGGAATTAGGGATTAAATATATATAAAAACTAATCTTTCCTTCTTAATCAATTTTCAATAATCCTATTAAAAACCAAAATTAATTAAAAAAAAGATAAGGTTCGATAACAATCGTAAAAAGAGATTTTTACTTATTATTATTTACTACTTAATTATTTATTACTACTACTTTTTAGAGATTTATATTAATTCATTAAATTAATAGCGATAATTTCGTTTGCCGCCTTTACTATATGAATTAAATTGTCGAGGAGCTTTTTCGGTAACGATTACATTACTCGCCTGTGGTCCTTTTTCACCTTGAACAACATCGAACTCAACTTTGTCATTTTCGTTTAGTGTTTTATATTCATCCCCTTCCCCAGATAATGCAGAGAAATGAACAAATACATCGTTCCCCTCTTCAGAGTTTATAAATCCAAAGCCTTTTCGGCTATTAAACCATTTTACTGTTCCTTTTACCAATTTTAAAACCAAATTTTTAATACTTTAATTCTATAAGAATTAATTCTAAAAAGAATCCAGAGATAATAAATTTTTACTTTTTTAAGATTTTTTATAAATTTTTTTTAATATTATGATTTGTACAAGAGGAATCTCCAATTTAAATTAGAAGAGAATATAAAGGGATGAGAATTGAAAATAATAAGGCTATGTTTGCTAATATTATTATATTAATTGATGATTTTAATGGAGTAGAACATGGTTTCATAAAATCCTATGGCTTTGCTGCTTTAATTGAAATCAATAATAAAAAAATATTATTTGACACAGGCTTCCATTATACTGGTATTTAACATTCGAGATAAATTAATTTAATTTAAATCCTTATTTTGTAATAGTTTAGAATCTGAAATAGTAATTGATAAGCCGTTTGTTGTTTAAGTGGATGAAAAATAATATAAGAATCAATGTGTTATCTTATAGTAGAAATACGAAAAATTAAAGATTTCCTTTAATTAAAAAATTTTAATTGATCTTTTTTTATTTATAAATGTTTATTTTACCCTCCAAACTTACATTAACAAATATTTTACATAAGATTTTAACACAGAACAAATATGAAAAGAGGTTTACGGCAAATAAAGATTTGGTATCCGATGAGCAACGAGAAGGCATAATAAAAGCTGGCCGTTCCAAAAATCCTATTCCTGTATATAAGATTGCAGAAAAATGGGGAGTGTCAAATCATACTACTGTAGATATTATAAAAAATGACTTGGGAGAGAAAGAATATCACAAGAAATTTTCGAAGTCTGAGGTATCCGATGAGCAACGAGAGGGCATAATAAAAGCAGGTCGTTCCAAGAACCCCAGCTCTTTACGCGATATTGGAGATGAATTTGGAGTAGCAGTTTCCACTACTGGAGAGATTATAAAAAAGGATTTGGGAGAGAAAGTATATCACAAGAAGTTTCCAGAGCCTGCAGATTGGGTATTCGATGAGCAACGAGAGGGTATAATTAAAGCAGGTTGCTCCAAAGATTTAGACTCTATAGATCAGATTGCAGAAACATGTGAAGTGGCATATGGTACTGCTGCGAGTATTATACGAAATGACTTGGGAGAAAAAGAATTCAATAAGAAATTCCATAACGATATACCACAATTAATAGGGCTTGAGAATCATAAATTAATTGAAAAAATAGCCACGCAAGATTTTGATGAAAAAAGGAAAAAATCTCCAGATGTTCCAATACTCATTTCAGAGGCCAAAATTTATACTAATAGCAGAAAATGTTGCGATAATGCATTTAAAAATGATAAAAAATATCTACAAAAACTTCTAAAAGATAGAATTGCTAAAGAATTAAAAATTGATCCTAAAAAATTAGATGACATTAAAGTTGTGCTTTTTGATTATACCCGTTCACTAAGAAAAAAAACCATCATGGATAAGATTAAGAAATATCAACATTCCAGAATTATGTTATTTATTGTCGGAACATATTGGTTTCAAAATTGGATTGGTCGAGTTAAGAAATTACCTAAAGATAAAAGAATTAA
>JAHLWE010000015.1 GCA_019058135.1 Promethearchaeota archaeon
GATGACCTTAACTTAAAACTTCATAGAGCGCGTCCGCAAGCACTGTTAGAAAAATATAATGCTGTTTAATTTTTTCATATTTTTTATTTTAAATTTAAACTTCTTTTAGTTATTAAGAAAAATGAGTAGTAGAGAGAAGCAATTTCCTTATAAGTCTATATTGGTCGTTTGTAGCGTGAATACCGCGAGGAGTCCAATGGCAGTAGAGTTTTTAAAGAAAATGCTTGCAGATAATGGCATATATAATGTCGATGTCTATTCAGGTGGGATATCATCTCATGCGAGAGACGGAATGTTGATAAGTTTAGATTCTAAATTAGTTATGAGCGAAGTGGGGATAAACTTACCTGATGATTATTTATCTATTGATTTAAAGAAACACCGAGATTTAATTAAAAAAGCAGATTTGATTTTAACTTTAACTGAGCAGCATAAAAAAGAAATTAAAAATTTTGATGAATCAAAAGGTAAGGAGATTCTAACATTAAAAGAAATTGCTGAGGAGACGGGAGATATTGGAGACCCATCGATGAAGGAATTGGGCGGTTTTAGGCAGGCAAGAGATGAAATTAAAATATGTTTAGAAAAAGGGTTAAAAAAAATTTTAATTTTATTCAATATTTAATTGTGCATTTCCACCATTGTCGCTAATATCAATAACATCATATATTGTAGATGTCTCATCTAAAAAAACAATTATATATTTTTCTGGATCAAACCTTTCCAATATTTTAATTAATTTTTTTATTTTTATATTTACCACCTTTAATTTTAATTTTATTCATTCTTATATTATTTATTTCTTATAAATTATTCCCGGAACTTAATCTAATTACAATGTTATAAACACATCTCTTTTAAAAATTTATTCCGAAAACGTTTACTATGAATATATATTAGAGAAATATAAAGGAAAAATCAAAAAAAAATTTCAGATTAAAGGATTAAAAAATTATGCATTTATTAAAAAATAAAATCAATTTTTTTTTTAAAAGAAAATAGTTTGAATATTTGAAAATTTATTTTAAAAATTTTTCTAAATTATTTTTCCGATGAAAAAAGTATCGGTGATTATATTTTGGTATATCAGTTAATAGAAGTCCAGTTTGTTTTTCGTATTGTTTAACAATGTAATCTTGTATATTATCGAATGAAACAATAAATGGAATTATTATTAATACAACATTGTTTTCTTCGCACAATTTTTTCTTAAGGAAATCACGTTCTTGTTGATCTATAAAATCTTGATATTTTCTATGATAAAATGGATCAAAATGGTAGTGTTGCGGACCATTGTATTCAAATGCTAATTTTAATTGTTTATTAAGTCCATCGAGATGCATTTTTTTTTCCGTTTTATAATTTATCAACCATTTGGGTTTATTGGTGGGAAATTTAGCATTAAAAATTCGCTCAAAATAGCCACGACAATATCGTTCACTTTTACCTTTTGAGCAATTGGGACACCAAGTTTTTCTTTTAATATTAGTAGGTTTAGCTTCCCATATATATCCACATTTCCCGCATTGCCATTTGAGACGTGTATGATTATTGAAGTATTTTTTCGATAAACATTTACCAGGATACCCAGTTTCTTCAAGACCTCTTTTCTCTGCTAATTTTTGCATTTTTTCAATAGTTAATTTTAAGTTACCAGCGCATTTAAGACACCAACTTCCGTAATTTTTTATGCTATCAGGTGTAGCTTCCCATATATGTCCACATTTCCCGCATTGCCATTTGAGATTTGTTTTATTATTAATGTATTTTTTCGATAAACATTTTCCGGGATTGCCAGTTTTTTCAAGTCCTCTTTTCTTTGCTAACTTTTGCATTTCTTCAATAGTTAATTTTTTTTTTCCAGCGCATTTAGAACACCAGCTTCCTTTATTTTTAATGTCATTAGGCCTAGCTTCCCAAATATGTCCACATTTCCCGCATTGCCATTTGAGACGTGTATGATTATTGAAGTATTTTTTCGATAAACATTTTCCGGATACTCCAGTTTTTTCTAGACCTCTTTTTTTTGCTAATTCTTGCATATCTTTGATTGTATCTTTTTTCTTCATTAGTTCATCACATTTAGGATTTTTTTCAAAATATTCAAGTTGTGTCAGTTGTTGGAAATCAGTCAACTGATTGAGCCGACTACATCTATATGGTATAGTCTTTAGATGGCGTTGCGAGCACCATTGCCATAGCAACTGCCTTAATTGACGGTCAATATTTCTAAAAATTTTTTTACCTTGACAAAATTGAAAGTAATTCCACCAGCCACGAATGATTGCATTTAATCGTTTAGAAATTTCAGATGTTTTGGCGTGTTTGTTAAAATATAAAAATATCTTGATTCGATCGAGAAAATTTTTGATTGAATTTTTACTAGGAGTGCAATTGACGACGCAGTGATTTTTATATCTAATTTGTCGGATATTAAACCCTAAGAAATCGAAGCCCTTGTCTGAGCGGACAATTTTTGTCTTACCTCCATGAAGATTTAAGCCTCTACTTTTTAAAAAATTTTTAATCTTAGGAAGTACATAGGATTCTAGAATTTCTCGTGAGGGTGCGATAACTATAAAGTCGTCTGCGTATCTAATTATTCTATATCCTTTTTTGTTTTCCGTTTGTTGGGAAGAAGAGACAAAGATTCCTTTAGATTCCTCCTTTTGGAATAATCTTTCTAAACCATCAAGTGCAATATTTAAGAGTAAAGGACTAATAACAGCCCCTTGTGGAAGCCCGACATTTGTTTTTGAATTTCGACCTCGACTAAAAATCCCAGATTTTAGCCATTTTTCAATTAAAGGTTTAAAGACCGAGATTTTATTAAGAACAAACGCGTGATTAGTTTTTTCAAAGCACTTCGTAATATCAGCCTTCAATATCCAACAGAAATTTTCTGATTTGCTACTTGATTTGCCATTAGTTTGGATTTTTTCTTGAATCTCTTGAATGCTATCTTGGATTCGTTGGATTGCGTCATGTGCTCTACGATTTTTTCGATATCCGAATACATTTGGTTCAAATTTTGCCTCCCATTCTGGTTCCAGAGCCATTTTTACGATTTTTTGCATAATTCTATCTTTAACTGTAAAGATTACTATCGGACGTTTTCCACCATCTGGTCTCTGAATGTAAATGCGTCTGACAGATTGTGGTTGAAAATTTGTAAAATTTAACTCGTACAGTAGTTGTTCAATTTTTTCAGGAGTGTTATACAATTTCCCGTCAATAACTGCTGGTTTTTTTCTTTTATAACTATACGAGAACCGAAAAGCCGAAAAGAACTCTCTACTCGCTAACAATTTTGCACAATGGGATCTTACAAGTAAATGTTGAAGTGACCTAACTTTTTTCCAGCGCTTTTCAGAACTCGCTCGGAATATACGTTTCTGGAGATGATTAACTTGAGATTTAACTTTTTTCCAATTAACACTATACCAATCAAACTCAAGCCCGTTTATCTGTTCAATGCCCAGCAGAGCCATTGTCTAACATCACAAACTGTTTATTTTCCAGAAAACCTTTTTTTTTCCGAGGGATTTTTATTTTTATTTTATCCAAATTAAATTGAATTTAAAGATCAATTTTCTTTCATTATAATTATTTCAACTTAAAATTTGGAGGTTTAAATTATCAAGCAAAAAATGCATATTTAATTATTTGTAAGCTTTCGTTGACACTTGCTCCAAATTTGAAGATTTATTTTAAAGATGATAAAATCACGATTTTATCTCATTTGAGGTTTTGA
>JAHLWE010000168.1 GCA_019058135.1 Promethearchaeota archaeon
AGTCTGATTTTACTTTTAAACCATTTTGCAAATTTTGGTATTAAATTAATGAAAATTACATTAACAATATTCATCATAGAAGTAATAAGACCAAAAAATAAAATATGAACATTAATTTCTTGTAGATAAGGCTGATAAGTCCAAAATAAGAGAAATATTAACACATTTATGAATAATCTGTCAAAACATAGAATTCTTAATATTTTATTTTTTTTAAGTTCTTTAAAACCATCCTTTATTATATTCAAATACCTTTCTGATTTGTATTCTTCTTTATAGATGGGTTCTTTGAATGTTAATGACGCAATAAACGCTCCCATATAGACAAATGCTAAACACGTCATAGCAAATTGTAATGAAATAAATACTGCAATAATTGACCCAATTGGAGCAGAAAGGGTTAATGCAATCAAATTCATTGTTCGATTTCTTGCTAAAATTTTTGGTAATTTTTCTTCTTTTCCCAACTTTCTCAATGTATTATATAAAAAAGCTTCTTCAGTGCCTGACATTAATGCTAAACCAAGACCCCAAAAAGTCTCTGCTAAAATAAATAATAGAAAACTTGGAATAATACTATATAGAATCGCTGCAAATGCTACGGAAAGTGCAGATAATGATAACGCAGTTTTTCTCCCAATGAAATCCGCAATGGCTCCTGATGGAATTTCAAGAAGAAAAATTACAAATGTAAAATAACTTTGCAATAACATTATCTCAAAAAATGTAAGTTGACCCCAATCAGTCATATATGGGATATTCATGCCCCTAACTGTATGTATCCCTAAAATTAAATTGAATATATACGATTTACGTATATTTGCTTTATATTTTTTATTATTTACTTCTAATTGCATTTTATTTCACTTTAATCATACGTAAATAATTAATAAAATTTTTCATTTTTTTTATAAGAAATCACTGTTTTTGAAGCTTTTCTACAAGAAATAATCTACTTTTTTGCTTAGGTGAAATTAAATTCCATTCCTTAATCATAATAAAAAAGGGAAGGTGATAAATTTTTGCCTCAAAGTATTATTGACATGAATAAAATTTACAGGAGATTATTCAAATCTTTATGGATAACCGAAATAAAAGAATTTAACCTTTTAATTGGTGGTAGAAATTTGGTGGAAGTCGATGTTATTACAGCTCATTTGATTGGGGTAGTTCCACAAAAAATACCTTACTTAACTTTAGCAGCTGCCACATTTTGAGGGTATGACAGAACTATACTTACCAGAGGAGCATCTCTTCTCAATAAAATGTAGATCTTCTATATTAGATATAATGTCTCTTTTTTGGACAAAATTTTTCGAGGGAAATAGTTGGTTCGAATTTGGGAATATCTCCTTTCATTTTTTTTATCCATTTGAATTCTTTTTTAATATCATCTTTAATATGATTTTTATTTTCAATTTTGCTAATTCTTACTAATCTTAATGTCCATCTATAATATTTTTTTGCTTGTAATTTCAAATCTAGTTTTACTAGGACTTTCGCCAAATTCCAATAATATAAAAAATCATCTCTATACAATTTAATAGCAGTTAAAAATTTATTTAATGAATTTTTATAATTTTTTTTATAAAATTCTTTAATACCTAAGTAAAAATAATCTAATGATTTTCTTTTTAAAATTTCAGAAGAAAAAAAATTAACTTCTTGTTTGTTAAATTTTTCTGATTGTTCTTTTAAAATATTTATCGATTTTTCTTTATTATTTTTATTTAGGATTAATTTATTAATTAATTCGCTTCCAAATGACTCAATTGCAGAAAATGCGATTCTCTGAGTTCCTGGAATAGTGGGGCTTTTCTTTATTGAATTAAATAAAATATTTGGGAAGTTAATACTAATTAGATCATCAGTGATTTCTGTAATGTGTTCTAGCTCAAAATTAAAGAGAATATTCTTGTTTTTAAACGCGTAAAGGAAGAATTTAACTAGTTGTGGAGAAGAAATTAAAGTTTTTTTTAATACTTCAATAATTTTTGCTTTATCTTTATTTTTCGTAAAATCCATCATTTTAATTAAAAAAAGATTTAGCAGATCTTCTTGTTCTTTTGTTAGAAAAGAATTTTCAAAATCAACATAACTTTCAGTAATCATTTTTTTACGAATATGGGTTATAATTTGGAACAATTCTAAAAAAATATCTGCCCTAAGTTTTTTACATTCAATTCGCAAAGTTGGAATGGATTCATTATTGTAAAATTTTTCAGTAGTTATATGTCTAAATCCTATTTTTTTTAATAGGTCTTTCAATAAAGGTAGAGGAAAACAAAATTTATGTTGTAAACCAGCGTGTGGAATTCCAAAAATCCATCCTAAAACTTCATTTTTCTGTTCATCATCTGAATCTAAATAATGTTGAAAAGCTCGATTAATATCGGGAGTTTCAATGTTTAAAAAACCATTAGGCTCGAGAACTCTAAAAAACTCACTGAGAGCATAAATTGATTCAAAAAATCCCAAATGTTCTATTACGTGAATAGCTTTGATTTCTTCAAAAAAATTGTCATTAAATTCAAGATTTAAAGCAGACATCTTTTTATCTGCAATTAAATCGTCGTAAAGGTCGATATTGAGATACTCCGGTTCAAATTTTTTTCCACAACCAATATTTAATCTCATTTTCTATTCTTAAAATCATTTATACCTATACTTGAATATTTTGTTCCTTGTGCATAAACTGCTCCTGAATTCTCTAAATATATTAATATAATTATGTTCCAAAAGAAAAATGTCAATATTGAAACCACAAGAATTATTAGAAGGTCAATTGATAAGGGAATTTTCTTTTGAAAAAAGAAAATTTGATTTATTTCTTTCCTAGACAATCCTAAATCTTTACCAATTTCATAAAATTGAATGAAGTTTTTAAATAACATCTTCTAAATGTCGTCTCAATTTTTCTAATTTTATTATATTTTATTCTTCTTAAAATCTTTTTTTTATTAAGAGTTTTTATTCAAAAAAACAATGATTTAGATTTTATGATATAGCTGCTAGAACCAGAAAATAGCTACGGATGAAAGCAAAAATAAACATTAAGATATATAAGATTATTAATATAAGAGTTACAAAAAATAATGAATTATTAAGTTCTTTTCTATAAAGTCTATGGACAAGTAGAGTACTAAGTATTGTATTAATAACAAATGCAATTAAGAGATTAACAATTACAATCATAAATATATTTATTGTAATTAAAGGAAAATCCATATAAATTATACTTATGTAGAAAGTCTCAAGAATACTTAATATTAAACTTAATAGAATCCAAGGTAAATTTACCAAAAATGCAACTTTAAATAAACTATCCCATTTTTTTTTACTAGCTAACCATTTTGTAATTATAGTCCCAATTATTGAACCTGTAATAATCTCAATAATTGAAATAATTAGGGCTATTGAATAAAAGGCTGATTGAAATATCAAATTTTTCCCATTTTTTTTTAAATTAAATTTTTTCCATTACTAAAATATTATCTTATTTTTTCTTCTTGAAATCATTTATACTTACACTTCCATAAAAAGTTCCTTCCGCATAAACAGTTCCTGAATTCTGTATATATATTAAGACTATTATGTTCCATAGGAAAAATGTCAATATTGATACTATAAGAATTACTAGAAGACCAATTGAGAGAGGTATTTTTTTTTGAAAAAAGAATATTTGATTTATTTCCTTCTTAGTTAGCCCCAAATCTTTACCAATTTTATAAAATTGTAATAAATCATTAAACATTATACTGATATCACCAAAATTTTTCTAATTTTATTAATTATACTATATTTTTTATTTTTAAATTCATTAATACTTACACTTGAATATAAAGCTCCACTAGGATAAATTTCTTTAGAGTTTACTATAAATGCAATGGCTAAGATAAAAGCAAATATTGAGATTAAGATCATAATTAAAAGGCTTAAAAGTAAAGAACGTCTATTTTGAAATAAAAAAGTTCGTCTCATTTCTTTCTTGGTTAATCC
>JAHLWE010000169.1 GCA_019058135.1 Promethearchaeota archaeon
GAACAACCGCTTGCAAATGGGCGGAAATTCTTCCTCGCAATTTAAAACTCTCCTAACGATCTAAATAAAAAAACTATAAAATTTAAATCTAATGAGTGCGATGGATTTTTGATTTCAGATTTACATAAATACGGGAAGGAAACCATCTTTTCTTTTGATTTTTATAAAAATTTATAAATTTTTATAAGTTTTTGATAAACAGTTAAAACAATATAATGGGATATATCGAATCTTGAAAAATAATAAAATTTTTTAATTAATCAATAAAAAATAAATGAAATCTAAAATTAACATAAAACAAAAAGAATAAAAAAAGGAAAAAAAATTGTCAGATAAAAATATCATTGTAATTCGAAATTTAAAAAAATTCTTTGGAGAAATAAAAGCAGTAAATAAAATCTCCTTTGAAGTTCGCGCAGGAGAAATCTTTGGTCTTTTGGGTCCAAACGGTGCGGGAAAAACTACTACTATTAAACTTCTCATGGGATTGCTCGAACCCGAGCCAAATGGGGGGGAGATGTCTGTTTTTGGTTTAAATCCAGAAAAAAATGAAGTGGAAATTAAACGTCGTATTGGATATGTGTCGGAAGAGCCTCTTATATTTAAATCTTTAACACCACGAAATTTATTTAATTTTATTGCTTCAATTAGGGGTTTAGATGAGGGAGAAACTACAGAACGTGCAAAAGAATATTTGGAAAGTTTGGAGGCACTCCAATATTATGAACATCTTATTGCCACTTTATCACACGGAAATAAACAAAAAATTCAAATTATTGCTGCGATTCTACATGACCCAGATTTACTTATCATGGATGAACCTCTTGCAGGTCTCGATGCAAAATCTGTTAGGGTAGTCAAGGAAATATTGGAATTACATACTCAACGAGGTGGTGCAGTTCTTTTTTCTACACATATTATGGAAGTTGCACAAGAATTATGTGATAGGATCGGGATATTAAATAATGGTATATTGGTAGGAATCGGTACTATTGAGGAGTTAAGACAACAAGCTGATAAATTTGGTGAAAATTTAGAAGATGTGTTTTTACGTCTTACTGAACAAGATACATCAGTTGAGGATATTGTGAAAAAATTACGTAAATCATATAAAAAGAGAATAAAGGAAGAAATGGTTTAATATGGAAGAGCAGAAATTCAAATCTTACTCACTTGCAAAATACACTAACTACGAGATATTTCTTGAATCTCAGATTCAATCTGCTGGAGCTCATCAAGCTCGATTTTTAGAAAAACTCGAAAAAAATGCAAATTTTATTAGAAATATGACTATAATGATGAAAGTTGTTTACTCATTCCTATTTGTTTTTTTACCTGTCTTACCATTAGTTACTTATTTGCAACTTGTGGATTACCTTTATAGCGGAATATACACGATAGGAACCATATTATTTGTTTCTAGTTTTCTTTTTGGGATTTTTTTTGCTTTGGTAATCATGTACCTTATTTTCTTAGGTATGTTGCCAATCAGCTCTTTAATGACAGGTAATGCTTTCAAATGGTTGCAAACTTTACCTATTCCAAAAAAGAATTTGAAAAAGTTAGGTTTTATGACTATTTTTCGTACTTTGAACATCCCACTTATTGTTTTGGGTGCTGCTTTTCCTATTTTTATGCTTATTGTAACACAAAATATTTTTCTCTTCTTTGTATGCATTGCTTTATCGATTCTCAGTTTGATTTTTAGCTTTAGTGTGCTTATTATTGTTTCGGAACGCTTAAGTCGTATTTTGAATAATCCTAACCGCCAATCTAAAAAAGCAAGTTTAGCCAAAATTTTAAGTATGGCTGGTTATTTCATTATCGCTATGGGATCTGGATTCATTCTGTCATGGGGTATCAATGCCTTTGATGACCTTCTTATCATTTTTGCCACATTTGAGCATTCTGATATATTAAATTTTATTTTAAGCTTAATCCCCTATCCATTTGCCCCAGGTTATTTAATGTCATTGATTATTGTTCCAGATCAAATACCTATAGGACTATTATTTACTACTATTATTGGTGTTGCGATATTTATCCTTATAACATGGGGTACTTATAAGGCTGCGATTCGAAATCTAATAAGTGCAACATCTGCAGAAGCAAAAGGAATTAAAGCTGGAGAACTTTTTATTGTTCCTGAAGAAGAAATCCAAGTTGAGATTAAAACAAAATCTCCTATTAAGTCATATATCCAAAAAGATCTGATTACAGCATCTCGTGATTTTCAGACATTAATGTTTTTAATTATGCCAATTATAATTCCACTTTTTATGATTTTTTCGTTCTATGGCCCAATTGGGAGAGATGTATCATCACCAGCGGGTATAATGATAACTTGGTCGATAATATTGATTTTCTCTATAATTGTACCTGCGATGTTAATATCGGGTCTTCTCAATATGGAAGAGTCTGGTGCAACCATACTAGCATCATTACCAGTTATTCCTCGGAATCAAGCGAAAGCTAAATTGATAATAATGTCAGTAATTCAATTAATGTCATTTACTATACTTACAGTAGTGCAGACAATTATTACAAATTCGATATTATTATTGGTATTGTTTTTAGCGACAATTCCGATTGTTTGGATTTTCTTATTTTTGATGTTCGAGATGAAGATGCGATTATTTGGTAAAATGAAATATAAATATGTTATTGAAGAGTTGAACAAAGAACATAAAGTA
>JAHLWE010000170.1 GCA_019058135.1 Promethearchaeota archaeon
AGATAAAACTAGTTAAGTTCATCACAAATTAATATTTCCAATTTATAAGATCCTCGTCTTTAAAATCCTTTCCTTAATAAATGGTTAGCAATTACTAAACGTTGAATTTCAGAAGTTCCTTCATATATTTCACCCATTTTTGCGTCTCTAAAATATCTCTCTACAGGATAAGCTTTCATCAAACCATATCCACCATGTATTTGACAAGCATCATGAGCTGCTTGCAGTGCTGCTTCAGATGCGACAAGTTTTGCCATTGAGCTAGCCATACCATAATCTAATCCATTATCACACATATATGCAGCTTTATAAGTTAATAGTCGACCAGATTCAACAGCACAAGCCATATCAGATATTTTCCACTGGATCCCTTGAAACCGCCCTATCTTTTTCCCAAATTGTTCTCTTTCATTAGCATATTTAACTGAGGCTTCTAATGCTGCTTGTCCTAATCCAACGCATTGTGCTGCAATTGATATTCGCCCAAAATCTAATGTTTTTAAAGCAAGTCGAAAGCCATCCCCAACTTTACCTAAGATATTTTCTTGAGGTACACGAACATCTTGAAATACAAGTTCGGAAGTATCTGAAGCGCGAACTCCTAATTTGTCTTCTTTTACCCCTACTGAATAACCAGGAGTATCTGTATCTACTAAAAAAATTGTTAAAGTCTTTCTTCCACTTTTTTCTCCTGTATTCGCAACAACAAGTAATATCTTTGCTATTCCACCATTTGTAGCAAAAATTTTACTACCATTTAAAATCCATTCATCTCCATCTAATACAGCACTCAATTGAACTCCTCCCGCATCTGAACCTGCATTTGCTTCAGTTAAAGCAAAAGCACCTAATTTTTCGCCTTTTGCAAGTGGAATTAAAAATTTTTGTTTTTGCTCTTCTGTTCCAAATCTATATATTGGAGATGCAACTACGCTACAGTGGACACCTGAAGTTATTCCCCACGAAGCATCGACGCGCCCAATTTCTTCAGTTATAATACAAAAACTTAATGTATCATCATGTAATCCTGCTCCTCCATACTCTTTTGGAATACAAGTACCAAAAAAATTCATCTCTTTCATCTTTTCGAAAACAAATTGATCTAGTTCTGAATTTTATCACTTTCTTGTGCTACTGGAGCAATATATTTTTCCGCAAATTCACGGGTTGTTTTTTGAATCATTTTTTGTTTTTCAGTTAATGAAAAATCCATAATTATCGTCAATTTTTTATTTTTTCATTAATAATTCTTACAATTTAAACTATTTTTAACAATTAAATATTTTAATATATAATTCTAATTAAATTTAATAGGTTGGTTTTTAAGACTAAACTTATATGGCTAGAAAATTCCATAATTCATTAATTATGAGTGATAATAAACAGCATTTTGAGGTTTCGAAACATAAAGATTATCTGTATGTAATTAAAGAAAATATCTCTGTTGTTCATCCAGCTTATAGAAATGATCCTCTTAATATGTACTTACTTTTAGGAACTCATACGGCTCTTTTACTTGATACCGGATGTGGATTATATCCTCTAAAACCAGTCGTAGATGAGTTAATAGGTGAAAGAAATTTATTCGTTTTCAATACTCATGCCCATTGGGATCATGTTTTAGGAAATGAAGAATTTGGAGAAGTTTACATTCATACAAATGAAGTTAAATTTATTTCTATACCTTACAATATGTCTTATTTGAAAGATTCTCAATGTGAAATTGTAAAAAAGTATGAGGAAAAAACTTTTTAATACCTCCAGCACGAAATATTAATATATTAAAAGATGGAGATGTCTTTGATTTAGGAGAAATAAATGTTAAAATAATTCATACTCCAGGACATTCTCCCGGTTCAATATGTTTGCTTACAAGCACAGGAGAACTTTTTACGAGTGATGTAGCTTATTATGGAGATCAATTTTTACCTAAAAGAAAAGATTTCCCAAAAGTTCTCATAACTCTTTCTAAATTGATAGAATTATTTGAAAAACAAAAAGATCTTGAACTCTTTCCATCACATAGAAAATATCCATGTGATAAGACACTTTTAACGGATCTTTACAATGGAATTAAAAATATAAAAAATCTATGGGATACAAAAAAAGCTTTTGATTTTTTTTATGCATGGCAGATTGATGATAATAAATTTAGATATTATATCTCTAGACTGTAACAAATTCAGATACAACTGCAAATATTTGAATTGGGATCTTAGAATCCAATTCTACACAATTTTTGTCAAATATTATAAAAATTCGAACTAAGTTTAAAAGATTAAATTTTTTAGTTGTTTATTATAATTATATTTAGTTAGATAAATATTAATTTATAATAAAACTTCGTGATTATTTAATGTTTGATGAGAACTACCTTGAAAAAATTAAAGAAAGGAAGCAAGAATGGGATAAAAAATTTGAAAATACAAAAGAACGCGAAATAAAATTTATCACGGATTCAGGAATTCCAATTAAAAATTTATACACTCCATTAGACATAAAGAGCAATTATTTAGAGGATGTAGGTTTTCCTGGGAACATTCCTTATACCAGAGGAGTATATCCAAACATGTATAGGGGACAATTATGGACTATGAGACTGTTTTCAGGGCATGGGACACCTGAAGCGACTAATAAAAGATGGAAGTTTTTATATTCTCATGGAGAAACAGGATTTAGTGCAGCTGTTGATGCTTTAACGTTTAATGGCATAGATCCAACTAATCCTGACGGAGATGCAGAAGTTGGAACATCAGGAGTTCCATTATATTGTATTGACAGCATGTTTGCTCTTACAGAAGGATTACCAATTGATAAAGTCAGTGTAGCATTAATAGTTGAGCCATTTACTTCAGCACCTGTATGCGCAATGTATTATAATATGGCAAAAATGCGGGGTCTTGATATTAAAACATTAATGGGAACAACACAAAATGATATCTTAACAATGACGGTTGGATATGTTCCTTATAAAAATGTAAATCCTTATCATATTCTTCGATTAGCTTGTGATTTAATTGAGTGGTGTGTACC
>JAHLWE010000171.1 GCA_019058135.1 Promethearchaeota archaeon
GTTCCATATAAAACTTCTTTAGAGTTCTTGATACCTAATTTTAATAATAAAGATCTTAAAGCACTATCAGAATCGCGAGATTTAATGTATGCTTTGGGTATCTTTTAGGTGGTTTTTACGTATTTCATTAATTCTCTTATTATGCGCTCTTCTATGCTACGTTTGTAAGAATCTTCTTTTTTTGTCATTACTTGATGAATTACACAATTTTCTTTGCCCAATATATCGATGTATGTAGATACAAACCCAGCACCAACAATTTTCCCATTTTCTCTTGCAAGAATTATTGAATTTCGATATTTAAGATCGAGAACTCTTTTATTTAATTCTGATTCAAATCGTTCTTTATATGAAAAGAAGTACGATTTATTTTCGATAAAATCCTCAAAAATTTCTAGAATTTCTTCCTTATCTTTTCTCGGATCGTATCTATCAATAACAATCATAGATAATTCTCCATTTATGGATGTTAAATTAAATTTAAATTATAATATTTTGAACTTAACTTTAATCTTATCTTTTTTCTTTTCGAATGTGTTATTGCAAAATTATTTATGTTTATTGTTAAAAAAATTTGGAAGACACAAAATAAAATTAAAATTATTTATTGATTGATAAAATTTCTTTTTATTTTTATTGTTATTATCGTACATATTGTATTAATATTGATTTAATTTTATTTTTAGAGTTTAGAATTTATGAAAATTCCTTTGAAAAAAATTGATAAAGAGATTCAAATTCCTATTCCTTCTAAGCCCGATGATTCTGGTGCAGATGCTCGGATAACTGGTTTTAAAAAAGTTATTATTGATGATAAAGGTGAAAAACAATTGGAAGTAGTTAAATCCGACACCTATATCTTGCGCCCTCTTGAAAGAATTGGATGTTCTTTAGGATTTGCAACTGCAATACTCGAAGGATTTTATTTTAAGGTTGTTCCAAGAAGTGGTCTTGCTTTATGGGATGGTTTAAGTATAGTGAATACACCAGGAACAATTGATTCCGGTTATAGAAATGAATGGATGGCAATTGTGGTAAACTTATCAAACTCAGATGTTGTTTTGCATAAGGGTGATAGAATTTGCCAAATAATTTTAGCTAAAAAATATGATTATGAATTTGTAGAAATAGATAAGCTCCCAGAATCAGAAAGAAATTTTGGGGGTTTTGGTTCTACTGGTAAAAATTAGAAAGGAAATTAATTAAATCTCTTTCGATATTCTGAATATTTTGCTAATACACTCATACATTTTGTTGGATAGTCCCAGAAATCGAAAATAGGAACATCGTGAGAAATAAACTTTTGATACCAAGGATATCTATAAGGATATGGCCCAACATAAAATACGGGAATTGAATACTTTTTCATTAAACGTTTTATTGGTTTCAGAACACGGAGATCTATTATTTGTGATAAATTTTTCATTGTTTCGTCAATATACATTCCAGATTTACTCATAGTTTCCATAACATCATCAAAATCGAAGACTCCATAAATTATTATTGCGTCTATCTCATTTGATTTCATTAAAAGTTTAGGAAATTTGAGAAACATATTCAAAAAGTCAATATCGAAAGTTACATCAATAGGATTACATGCACTGGCAGTAGGAGGAATATATTTTCTAATCTCTGATTGTAAATATTCAGAAAACTCAGGAACTTTAAGACCATACATTTCGGCGGTTTTAACCATCATTGAACCTGAGCCTCCAGAATCTGTAATTATTCCCAATCTATTTCCGTTTGTAAATATTTTATTATTTTGAGCAAAAGATAAAGTTCTAAGATAATATAAAAAATCTGTTATAGAATCAGTGGAAATAATGCCTGTTTCCTTGAAGACTGCATCAAATATTTTTTGATTTCCGCCAATTGCACCAGTATGGCTCATGATTGATCTTGTTGTCGCTTCTGTCCCACCAGCATAAATCGCTACAATAGGTTTTTTAGGAGTTATTTCCTTTACTAATTTAATAAATTCTTTTCCACGCTTGATTTCTTCTATATATAATCCAATTACGCTTGTTTGAGGGTCTTCTTTGAAGAATTCTAAGATATCAACTAAATCAATATTATTTTCATTACCCACTGATATTGATTTACCAATTTTAACAGCCCAATCATTAGCTTGCCAAAATGTGTGACATGCAATAGTTCCAGATTGACTAGCTATGGAAATATTACCCCTTTTAGGGAAATAATAAATCCACATTGTATTAAAATGAGATTTTATAATTTCTGGCTGATACCAACCATTATAGATGCCGAGACAATTTGGGCCAATAAACCTCATATGATATTTCTTTGCAATATTATTTATCTTTTGTGAGAGTTCAAAACCATCAGTACCAACCTCTCTGAAACCACCTGATGTGATAATTAAACGTTTTATTCCTTTTTTACCACACTCTTCCATTATTTGAGGGATGATTCTGGGGGGTAAAATAATAAATGCTAAATCGGGAGTTTTGGGCAAATCTAATACATTCTTATATGCTTTGATTCCTTGAACTTCCTTTAGCCGAGGATGAATTGGATATATTTTCTCTTTAGGAAATCCTCCAGCAATAATATTCCTCAATTGCATTGACCCCATTGTAGTAAGTAAATTATTATTTGCTCCAAAAATGCAAATACTCTTTGGATTCAATATAGAGTAAAGAAAATGTGATTCATTTAAGTCTTCTTCATGATTTGAAGTCATTAATTTTAATAATTAAAATTGGTATTTAGATTTTTTTTTAATTCAAAATCCAATAATATCACAATTGGAACTGAAATTATTTATTTCTGAAAACGATATAAATAGTAGAAGAAGAGCGTATAAGATAATAAATAAAATTTAAGAACACTTTTATAATAAAATTCCCTGAGATGTGCTCCAAAATTGTATTTCATAAACCCTCCAAGCTCATTATTAGCCTTTGGAACGAAATCCGTGGTAGAATTAGGAGGGAATAAATGTGTTTTAAGTATGGATGATGTTAGCAACTTAAAATTTGAACAAGAAATATTCACGGAGATTTCATGGGGTGAGTTTTATCGTGAAGAAGGTATTGAGGATCAGATTAAAAGTTTTACCACACAAGAGTATTCATCAATTAGAGAAGATCCTGAAGAATTAACAAAGAGATTGGTAAATGTTATTTATAAAATAATGAATGAAAAGAAACTTTTTTTTGGGATTTTGGACGTTGAAGTTGATGCTTTTATGAATGAGAACGTTGCAATTAACGGATTAGAGTTAGATTATGAAACAGTAAATAGATTAATGAAAGCTCATAAACATGGAAGGGACTTAGATCTTTTCCCAGATTTAATTACTTCTTCAATTGAAAAAGAAGATAGAATAAATATAGAATTTCAGGGCAAGGCAAAAAATTTATTTCATATAATTGGAGAAAAAATTGAAGATTTAGCAGATAAAATTAGAAATGCAAAGGGATTTGGCATTGGATTGGTTGCTACTTCGAGAGGTGCAGCAAATTTTTACATTTTGACCGAAAATATTGTAATGAAAGAAGGTGAGGTAAAGGAAATACAAATTGATCAAGATAATATAGATGCGGTTTTTTACGCCATCCAGAGAGAAGTATTAGTTCCAATTTGTTGGTTTAGAATCGATATGGGTATAAGTGCGATAGAAACCTTGGAGTTATGGGAGAAAATAAAGGAGAAACCAGAATTAATTAAAGCAATAAAAAGATATGATGATTATATTCAGGCTTTAATTTATAAAAAATATAAAGCTATGTCTCAGCCTCCGAGGGGTAAAGACATTAAGAAAGATTCCAATGATATAACTCCTGAAGAGAGAGAGAAGGCATTGCGAGAAATGGAGAAAACTATAGAAGTTTTAACCAACCATCTAAAAGAAGCGAGAGAAAGAGAAAAATAATTTCTACATCTGTTTTTTGTATTTTTTTTTATTCTTTAATTATTCTAGGGGCTTTAAAAAATCCATCTTGCTTTTCACGTGCATTCTTTAAAGCTTCCTCTTGAGTGAGGGATTTTCCTGGAATATCTTCTCTAAAAACATTTTTTAAACCATCAATCACGTGCCTTGTGGGTTCTACGTTTGTAGTATCAACCTCATTTAATTTTTGAAAGTAGTCTAATATATCATTTAATTGTTTTGAAAAAGTCTCCTTCTCCTCTTCGCTTAAATCAATTAAGGCTAATCTTGCAAGATGTTCGATTTTTTCTCTTGAGATTATTTTTTTATTTTCCATTAGCATTCAATAGGATTTTTTTAATAATTATCTTCCTTTTATAAGAAAAAAGATTTTGATTATTATTATTATTAAAATATGATTTATTATTTTTATAGAAGGGAATATTGAAATTAAAATTAACTGTTTATAAATAAATGAGATAAAAAATGACTGAAAAGGATTTATGGGATGAAATTCCTTACATGGGGTATATTGCTCTTGGAAGAAGGGGTATGGAAAAAATTGAACTTACTCAATGTTTTATTCCGGGTTGTGAAAATAAAAATATAGAGAAATTGAAGCCGATTAAAAAAGAAGAAACAGAAGATGAGGTCAAATTAGTGCAAACTTATTCCATTCATTGCGAAAAGTGTAATAAAACATTTAAACTTTCATTTGAAACACTAAAGAAAGTAGCTAGAAAAAAGAAAAGATCTATAGATGAAAATAATAAAGACCAAGATGAGATCCTTTCTATGGGTGTGATTTATGTATTTGATGATAATGGAAAAAAAATGCATTTGGGTTTTTTCTAAGTTAAATTTTATTATTGGAGAAATTCAAGATTGAACTTTAATTATTTCTTATTTGATTTGGATAATTGCCTTGTCGAAATTCCTAACATAGGGAATTATTTCGATAAATTACTTGTAGAAACATTGAAGGAATTTGATGTTAAGAGAATTCCCGAATTCAATGAGAGAAAACAGATTTGGTTTGTTGGAAAACAATACATTAATTTGTTAGAATCTTGGGGCATTGAAACCCATCAAAAATTCTGGAAAGTGCTTGATTTAAAAGATTTTAAACAACGGAAGAAATTAATTCATGATGGCAGAATTATGCTTTTTGAAGATGTTTTACAAGTTCTTAAGGAACTTTATAGATTAAATAAAAGAATGGGTATAATAAGCAATACTCCAGATAATATTATAAAATATCAATTGGATTATTTTAAAATAAAAAAATATTTTGATATTGTTGTTGGGTTAGGTGAAGATCAAACCATTTGTAAGCCAGAACCTGCTGGAATAAATATTGTATTAAATTACTTCTTGGAAAACGGGCAAAATAAAAGAGAGAAAAACTTTAAAAGAATCCAATCGGAAGCAATTATGATTGGAGATTCTATAGTGGATATTATTTCTGCTAATAGAGCGAAAGTCAAATCTTGCTTAATATTAAGAAAAAAACATCATTATACTGAAGAAATTAAAAGTTGGGAATACCAACCTAATTTTATTATTGATCAATTAGATGAAATTTTAAAACTATGAAAAATCCCTAATATATCAAAATTTGATAAAGTAATTTTTTAAATAAATTCCTATATTAAGATAAAATATGATTGACCAACTGAAAAAGAAACTTGAAGAACTCGAAGTAAAAAAGAGTGAAATTCAACCAAAAGTTGAGGAGTTAGAAGCAAAAAAAGAGGAAGAAATCGAAGCTGTTAATCAAAAATATTACCATTTAGTTCAAGAAGTTACTATGGACGTTGAAAGATTTGAAAAAGAAATAAATAATGGTTTCATAAACTCTTACATAGATATCGTAATGGAGGAGATTGATACAAAGAGAAGTACAGATGAATATACCGTCACAGATAGAATTAAACAATATCGAGAAAAAATTTCAACGATAGAAATATTTCCTAAGGAATTAATTGAAAAATTAGATAAGGTAATTAGTGGGGAAGACCAGATAGAAGAGATCGCATATTATATTGATGATATTAAAAAAGAATACATTAAATCCTAGATTTTTCAAGTTATATGTTTTTTAGATTAATATTTAATTGTTTTTTATTGAGTTTTAAGTTATTGTGGCATTAGCTTTTTGTATCACTAAAATTTTATAGTTTATTATAATTGTTCTATTATATAATAATCCATCTTCTGGAAATCCATAGCCTAATGCATCTTTATAAGTTACATCATCAATTCCATTTTTATCAAGATCAACAGTTGCACTAATATTAAATGTACGGCCATATCCAACAGATTTTCCTAAGAGTTCTTTATAAAATCCTAATATTAATCCATCCTCTACATTCTCATCATACCGTGAAGAAATATTTAATGTAGCATTATACATTTGAATAACAGGATTATAATCATGATTTTCCTCTGCCCAGATGCTATAATTTAATAGAACAAGATCATATTTCTCAATTGTTTCTGTTTCTCTCGGAGTAAATGTAATAAAGATCGCAACGATTAAAATTCCGGATATAGCTAAAAAGATAAGAACCATCCAAATACTTGTTCGGGATTTGCGATAAATGTACTTTTTAGGAGGTTTAGATTCTTCTTTAGTATCATAAGTTTTTTCTTTTGATCTTTTCGGATTGCGTTTTAACTGACCCAACGTTATCAATTATTAATTTATTTGTCTATACTTAAAATATAAATCAGATTTTTAAAAATTTATTTGATTTCATTTGATCTAAATGCATTTTATAAATTTTTTAGAAATTTGCCATAAAAACATTTTTTTGTATTGGAATTTAAACCAAAGGTATAAAAATATAAACTAATATTATTTCAATAATGGACCTAATTGATAATTATTGCTTCAAAATATTAAAGAAATTAGAAGTTACTTTCGAATCTACATTTACAGATTTGTCCATATGTGTTAGAAATAAGAATACTCGGTCAAAAAGGTTAAAATTTTTAATTAATAAAAATCTTATCGTTCAAAAAGATAGATTTTACAAATTGACAGAAAAAGGTAAAAATATCTTGACAAATTTAAAAAAGATCGAAGATGGTCTGGATGAGGATCAAATTTATGAAAATTTTGATCATTTACCATTCTTTTATAGAGATTATCTTTATAATTTTCTTATTAAATTAAAAGAAATTTTTAAAGAAGATCTTTTAAGTGTTATATTATTTGGCTCTGTTGCGAGAGGGAAATGGACTAAAGAAAGCGACATCGACTTATTAATAATATTTTCAAATAAAGTATCCAAAAACATGCAATTAGATGAAAAATTAACAGAGGTTATATTAGATTTTTATGATAAAAATAACTTAAAAGATGAGCAAGGAAATTATCTTTATACTCCAATTCAAGAGATATCCTTATTTCATAAAGATTTAGATAAATTTAGAACATTATTTTATGACATTGCAATGGATGGATTACTAATTTTTGATAGAAATCAAATTGGTTTAAAATTTATTAATAAAACTAAACTAAGAATTAAAAAGAAGGGGCTAAAACGCATTTTCTATAGCGATGAGGATTTCTATTGGAAAAGGAATGATATTAAATTTGGAGAGATAATTGAATTATGAATAATCTAGAAATTTCTCAAGAAGCCTTAAAGAGAACAAAAAATTGGTATCAAAGCGCTATTAGAGGATTTGAAGATAAAAGATGGAATGATGTAATTTATTCCTGCCAGATGTCAGTCGAACAAGCTCTCAAAGCAATATTGATACTTTTCTGTATAGAGTATCCAAAAAAACATGATGTATCAAACGTTTATTTAAATTTAAAAAAACAATCTATTCCTAAATGGTTTTTAAATAAAATTAAATATCATTCAAAAATTTTGAGAGAATTAGTTAAAATGAGAGGATTATCTTCTTATGGATATATTGATGGGATGACAAATGAAGATTTTTAAGAGGATGCATTGAAATATAAAGAACCGGTAAAAAGAATTATTAATGATTGCGAAAAATTATTAATTGAATTTTCCAAAAATCTAAAATCTGAGCAAGATAAAGAATAAACCAATTTACAAAAATTGGTCAGAAAAATAATTTAAATTAAAATATAAAAACATTTATTATTAAATGTAGTTAAAAATCTTTTAACTAATTGACAATAATATCAATTGTTTTGAGGAAATATGCCTAATAACAAGCGAGTATTAATATTTTTATTTAGTATAATTATAATTGTTTCTCTCTCATTTGCAATTATAAGAATTTTTGTTGATTCAGAATCTGATTTCTATAATCCAATAATTTCACAAAATCCTAATTTTCAAAGAGGAATAACTTATGTTCCGTTTGCGACCGATCTATTGCTTAATGAGAATGAGTATGATAATATTGATCGAATGCTGGCTACAAACTCCGAATGGGTGGCGTTAATTCCGATATGGTATCAAGAAAATGGAACTTCGACCATTATAGCGCCGCATGCTGAGGAGTCTCCTTCAGATGCTAGTATCCGTTATGCGATACAATATTTGCATTTAAAAAATAAAAATGTAATGCTAAAACCATATGTTGACGCCCGAGACGAAACCTAGCGTGCAGAATTTCAACCATCGGATTGGAATACTTGGTTCAGTTCTTATCAAAACTTCATTTGGCACTAAGCAGAAATAGCTGAAGATGAGAATGTTGAATTATATTGCGTCGGTTGTGAGTATAAATCGAGTGATACAACGCGTTATAATGATTGGTTGGATACTATAACTGGCATCAGGAATCATTATTCAGGTAATTTAACTTATGCTGCAGATTGGTCAAATTATAATTCTGTTTGCTTCTGGAATTTGCTAGATTATGTTGGAATTGATGCTTATTTTCCATTATATGAAGGAAATAATCCTAATCTTTCCGATTTAATTAATGGTTGGAACTTAGCTTTAAATGACATCGAAGAATGGTATAATTTATCAAATTTTAACGAAATGCAGATAATTTTTACGGAAGTAGGTTATGAATCTCAACCAATATGCTGGAAAAATCCTGCTGATACCGGTAAAAGTACAATAGATACCAAAGCCCAAGACCTCTGTTATAAAGCACTCTTCTCAACGGCACCGAGTAGGCAATGTCTAGAGGGAATGTTTATTTGGTGGTGGGACAATCCAATTACACATGATACTGGTGGTGGCTGGAATAACAACGGATGGACCCCTAAAGATAAACCTTCTGAAATTACTATTTCCAATTATTATGGATTCTATTGTAGAATTAAATAATAAAAAATATCACACAAAGAACAATTCTATGATCTTAATATTGCACCATTATTCCATTAAAAACATATTTTTATAAATAGAATTTCTTAATTAAGTATAAAACTGAAATTATTCATCAAACTTAATATTTGAAGGAATTTGACGACAAAAAAGAGCCTAGTTCAGAATAAGGAGTTAAATAGCAATTTACTGCGCAAAAAAATTTGGAAGATTATAAATTTACTTGAAGCAAATCAGTTATTTGTTCATTCACGTAATATTGAAGTATCTTTCACTCCAGAGGGAAAGAAAAAAGTAGAAAAAAGAAGTCTTCCGGAAATATTAACAATCTGTATGCTTAACGCAATAGCTCCCAATTCCGCAATGTTATTAATAGGTGGGCACGGGGGCGGTAAAACATCAATCTGTAAATTATTAGGCAGAATGGTCACCGGGAAATCACTCAAAGAAATAGAAGCTTCGATAATTCGAGGGCATCCACAACTAACGGAGGAAAAGTTAATAGGAACTTTAAAATTAGGGGAATTGATGCAAGGAAAGGAAATAGTCAGTTGGAGAAGATTTGTGATAGATTTCTGGAAAATAATTGATGAAGTGAATCGGTTGTCTCCATATGCTCAGGATATATTACTATCATTGTTAGCTGAGGGGCAAGTTAAATATTTTGACGAGGTCCAAAATATTTCAAAATTTTGTTTATATGCAACAATAAATCCACAAGATGTGGGAACTTTTGAATTATCGGAACCTTTTTTAGATAGGTTTGGGATATCAGTTCCAATTTCCATGCCAACAAGTCATGATCTTCAAATTATATTAAAAGGTAAAGATGAAAAATATAGTGGTTACGATGAGCTTGTTCAAGTGCCCCAGGTATTAACACTTGACGATCTTATGGAGATTTGGTATCAAGTTGATAAGATAGATTGTACCACAGATGCTAATAATATCATTCATGCAATAATTCGTGAGTTTACTTTATGTATGCGAATTGATAAAGGAAATATTGAGCAATTAAAACCGGGTGAAGGGTTGTGTTCCGGGTGTCATTTTAACACGAAGGTAAATATTTGTAATAAGGTTTCTTCAATATTAAGCGTTAGAGTAGCAAAAGACCTTCTGAGATATTCAAAAGCATTGGCATGGTTATTGGGATTAAATAAAATAATGCTCCCTTTAGTGGTAAATATTGCACCATATGTGATTTCACACAGAGTTGATTTCACTGATAGAGAATTGAATGCTAGTCCATATTATGGAAATAAATTGTATTATACAAAAGATTTAATTGATAATGCTAGAAAGAGATATTTAAAGCGAAGAGAGGCTTATGATGTTTTAGATAAATTTAGATTAGGTGAAGGTTCAGAAACCGATTTGCAGACATTAAAGAAATATGTTAATAATGATTTAATAGTGAAACTAGATTTAGACCCATTAATTAAGACTTTAAATAATAAAAAATATGCAGAAGTTGCGAAAGAAATTACAGCTGCTTCAAAGAGAAATGATATTGAAATACTTTCTAAAATTAAAGATGATTTATTAGAAAAAATTGAATTTCCAAATCGCGGGGATTTAATAAATCGTTGTAATGAAGAGTTATATAAACAAACCATTAGGGTTTTTAATTTCAAATATAAATATTGGCAAGATATATGGGCTTCAATAGCCGTAGAATTTCCTGAGTTGGATGAATTGATTAAACAGTCTTTTGAGAAACGGCAAACGAAACAAATCAGGACTAAAGATTTATTAATTGAAATAAATGTTTCTGGTACAAGTGAGAATTCAACGGTGAATTTTGGTATTTCTGGAGGTTCAGATGCTTTAAAATTGAAAAAACTAATTGAAAAAGAACCTTTTATCGAGGAGAACGAATAATTGCCACCTAAATCAAAAAAGGTAAAACTCAAGAGTCGAAAAGAAGTCTCTAAAAAAATATTGCTACAAAATGAAGAAAAATTAAGAGATCTTGCAGAAATTGCATGGTCAAAGGCTTTAGAAGAATATTTTTTCCCACCTTTATCAATTCCAAACTTTAAATTTGATTACACTCGTATTGAAGGTTTCTATATTGATATTTCTGAACAATGGCAAATCACTATGAATTTAGCTCAAGCACCATTGTTTATAGAAAATAATGATTACGTAAGATATTTTTTTGTTAATGCTATGCACGAAATTGGACATTATGATCTTATTCCTTATGATGGGTTAATAAATGCACGTCTATTAAGTGCTGCAATGAAATCAGTTTCTTATATTTTTGCTCCGATTGTTGTAAATTTTTTTTCTGATTTAATTATAGATACAAAATTACATCAGAAATATCCAGAGGATATGTTATGGGAAGCACAACACACCTTTAATGAAATTATAGGTAAGAAAAAGAAAATTGCACCTTTTGCCGAATTGATCTTTAGATGTTATGAACTATTATGGAATCAAAAAATCGATGAAAAATATGATTTCAGGGAAGTAAATGATATTGCAAAGAGAATTACCAAAATTATTAGAAAAAAATTTGAAGATGATTCAAAATGGGAGGAAAAAACGAGAAAAATTGCTGCAATATTGAAACCAATTGTTAATGATACATTTACGCTTATCGGAGTTGGGGCTAGATCCTGTACTGAGGGAAATACTCGTAGATTTTCTGATGATGGTAAAGGAAATATTATAGAAATGCCTGAAGAAATTGTTCAAATAATGGGAAATCCATTAGAAAATCGAAATTCAGATAGGATTAAAAGTAATAATGAGGATGCGAAAAATAGGAAAGCTGAAGAATTTGCAAAAGAGAAAAATTTCAATGAATTTGGATCACCAGCAGTGCAAGCGGGTATTTTAAAAAATGGGGAAGTTTTAAACACATGGTATCGAGGTTTGGCTAAAGATTTAATTTCAATTAAATTATATGAGAAAAAACCAAGTGGATTAATGCCAGCATATCCGGAAACTTGGAGGATAGGGGACCCTCTAGAAGAACTTGATGTTGTTCAAAGTTTATTGAATTACCCCAAGCTTATTCCTAATATTACTACAAAAAAGTGGGTTTCTATAGAAGGACCTGGGATTATGCAAGAAAAACAACTTCCAGACTTAATGATCGTTTTAGATTCATCTGGTTCGATGAATTGGTCATATTCTAAAAGAATAAGTAAGAATTCAAAATCACCATATCATATTGCCTTAGTAGCTGCGTTTGCAGTATTACATTATGTTGCTAAAAAGGGGTGTAAATTTAGTGTCATTAATTTTTCAGGGAGAGCGGATATTTGTGATTGGACATTTGATTATATCAAGGCAGAAAAAAGATTATTAAAATATCAAGGAAGTGGAACAGTTTTACCCACAAAATCTATGAAAGATTTAGCAAAGAAGGCAGAAAAGAATATCTTAATCATCTTAATTACAGATTTTGGGTTATATAATTGGGTTTCAGCGAGAAGAGGAATGTTAGAAATTTTGAATAAAGGACATAAAATTGTTGGTTTTTTTATCAGTCCATCTTTTAGACAAGATGAAGATGAACGATTTAAAGAGTTATACGATAAGGGAGCGATCTTTTATCAAATTTCAAATGTTAGTGATTTGATAGATTTAGTTATTAAAGAAGTAAAGAAAAATTATTAGGTGATATTCTGCATTTTAGAATTTCTACAGAAATTCTTTAAGATTAATTTGTGAGTTATCCTTTAATTCAAAATAATCAAAAAAATGAGTAGTTAGAAAAACCTTTTTATTGTTTTCTTCAATAAATCCTTTCTTTTTTAAGGTTTTTATATAATTATATGCTGAACTTCCAAATTTGGAAGAAATTTCTCTCTTACTTACATTGGGGTGCTTAAAAATCACATATGCTAATATTTTAATCTCAAATTGATTGAATAAGTCGCCGAGTGTAAATTTTTCGACTGCATTTATTATCTCTTTTTTTACGATTAATTCAAATCGTTGATCGGCATATTCTATAATTTTTAACACTGTATCAAATAATTTGTATTCTTTTTGGATATCATGGATTGCATTGATTATTCTTTCTTTTGAGGTTTTTGTTAAAATTTTTAAAAATTCTCGAATTTTAACAGGACGTCGTGCTTGAAATAAAATGGATTCAATAGTTCTTTTAAATTCATCATATTCTAAAATTTGTCTTAAATATATTTCTGCTTTATCAATAAATGCTGAATCTTCACAATCGAAATTATTATCGCTATTATTGAATCCGTATTCAATTTGATTACTCAGCAAGTTGCGCTAAAGCCTCCCTTATATTAATATTGACAACTTGACTAATTCCATCAGTAATTGAAATTCCTAATAATTGGTCGCTTCTTTCCATAGTTGGTTCTTTATGAGTGATTAAAATAAATTGTGATTTGGAAGAAAGTTCTTTAATCATCTCTGCTACAAGAATTGTATTTATCTCATCTAAATTTGAATCAATCTCATCAAGGATATAATATGGTGATGGAACATATTGTTGGATTCCCAATATCAGGGCAATTATAGTAAGAGCCTTTTCTCCACCTGAAATTGATCGAATCTGACACCACTTTTTGCCCCCAGGTCGTGCCATTATTCTTAGACCGCCCTCAAAAGGATCATCATGATTTTCTAATTCTAGCTTAGCTTCTCCATTTGGACTTAATTTTGAAAAAATCATACCGAAATTTTCATTTATTTGATAAAAAGTTTTCATAAAAACATCTTTTTTCTCTATTTCAATTTGCTCAATGAAATTAAGAATTGATTGTCGTTCATTTACTACTTGATCATGTTTTTCAATTAAATCTTCATATCGGTTCTTAATTTTATCATATTTTTCAATTGCTCTCATGTTGACAGGTTCAAGTAACGCTTTTTTCTCTATACAGTATTTAATAATTTCATGTAATTTTTGCTGAGAAATTGATATTTTTTGTTTGATTTCTTGAGGGATGCTATTTTCTTCCTTGACAAAAAAATGTTCGAAATTTTCTCCGAATTCGGTTTTAAATTCATTCAATTGTTCAATTAGATTTTCCATTTTATTCTCTAATGTATTAACCTGAAGTGACTTAGGATGAATTGATGATTTCATCTCTTCAATTTTTATCCTTAGATCTGTAATTTTTTTTAATAATTGATTTTTTTCATCGATATATTGCCCAAGAATCTGATTCTCTTCCAATATCTTCTCATTTATTGTATATACTTCTGAATTTATTGATTTAAGAGACCCATCAATGGATGCAATTTCAGATAAATTAATTTTAATTGTTTCTTCTTTTTTAGAAATTGTCTGTTCAATTTCTTTAATGTGATTTTCAATGAAATCCTCTAATTTTGCTTTGATTTTTGTAATTTTTAATTCAAGTTCTGAAATATTACTTGTAAGGTGGCCTTTTTCTTCCTCTAAAATTTGAATATCGTTTTTTATTTTAATATTTTTACTATTTTGAATCCCTTCTTGCAATTTTTTCTCTTGATCTTTTAAATCAGATATTTGATGAATAATTCCATCTAATACCTTCTTTTTCTCCGTAAAACTTATTTTAACTTGATTATTTTCATCATCTATTTTTTGAATCTCGCTCTCTAAGGAATTTAACTCATTTTCTTTTTCATTTATTCTTTCTTCAAAAAGATTTAATTGTTGGGTTATTTCGTTTAGAGAATTATTTCCTTGAATTCTAGTTTCATAGTATTCAGTTATTTTCATGTCAATCTGCTTAAGTTTAGAAAGTAACAAATTTTCTTTATTTCTTAGTTTATTTAAGTCCTGTTCAAGTACTGGAATTTCAGATTCTTCAATACTTTTAAATGAGAATCCCATTCTTTTTTTATGGGAACCTCCATGCATTAAATGCGAAACTTCCACTATATCTCCTTTTATTGTAACTTTTCTCGCACTTATTGGCAGTTTTATTGCTGTTTCTAAATCCTTAACGATTATTGTTTTACCAAAAACAAACTCAAACGCTTTTACAAATTGAGAGTTAAATTGGATTAAATCAACAGCTCTACCGATTACATTTTCATTATTATTAATTGTAAAATTTGGGTAATTTACCTTAATTCTATCTAATGGGATAAATGAAGCACGTCCGATTTTATTTTCTTTCAAATATTGAATACATTCTTTAGCAGTTTTTTGAGAATCTACTATAATATAATTTAATTTTGCACCACCAGCTACTTCAAGAGCAATATCATATTTCGAATTAATTTTTCCCAACTGTGATATGGTCCCAAAAATTTCACCATTTATTATACTTGTATCCTTAATTTTTAGAATTGCCTCTACTGCTCGATTTTGACTAAAATTTTTAATTGTTTTTATTTTAGATTTGAGAGAAATGAGTTGAATATGTCTGTCTTCGATAATTTCTTGTAATCTTTTGATCTCGTTAAGTATTTTGATTTTTTCACTTTCTAAATTTTTAATATTATGGGTAATAGTTCCTGTTTTTTCATGCTCTTTTCTTTTTTCATTTAATTGTATTAGGTTTTCTTTAAAATTCTGGAGTTCTCTTTTTAATTTGGTTATTTTCTCCTGTGTATTGAGTTTAATATTTTCGAAATTTTGCTGCGTATTTTCCAGAACTTTCATTTCTGAATAAAGTTGATTTTTTGTTTCTTGGTCTTTTGAAATTTTTTCTCTTAAAATTGATAATTGCTGTTGGATTTCTATATAGGTGGAATCGATTTTTTCTAATTCTTTTTTCAAAACATCTAATTCTTGAATTTTAATCGCTAAACTATTATGATGTATATCTTTTTCTTTCTCGAATTGAATTAATTCTTGTTTTAAATTCTGCTTTTCTTTTTGAGTATTTCCTTTTTTATTTACAGATTCGATTATTTCTTGCGATAACTTGTCTATTTCTTTATTTAAATGTTCTTTTGAAGTTTCATATTTCACTTTTTCTGTTTTTAAATCATTAATTTTTTTTGTTAATTCTAACAATTCATCAGATTCTAGATTCTTTATCTTTTTATTAATAATTTCGAGACTTTCATTTATTTCACTTAAGAGATTTCTATTATTTATGATATTTTTTTCTATTTCATTAATTTCTTGATTAATTACTAATTTTTTCTCTTCAATTTTTCTTATATCAGTGCGAATAGAATTAATTTTTGCAATCAATAAGGCTTTTTCCGTATTTTTTTGTTCATTATCTAAACGTTGATATTCTAGTGCATCATTTTTTTCAGACTCAAGATAGGTCAATTGAATAGAAACTTCGTTTAAAAGAATGGTAATACGAGA
>JAHLWE010000172.1 GCA_019058135.1 Promethearchaeota archaeon
ATAACATAGATGGTCAGGGCTGGTTATCTACAACATTAAATAATGGAACTGTTGGATATTATTACATTACTGTTGATTGCAGTAGTTTTGGTCCTAATAGTTATGGACAAAAGACGGTCGAATTTACAGCAAATAAAACCAATTATGAGAATTCTACATTAATTTATTATTTTAATGTGATATGTTTAACAGATTTAAATCTATTCGAGCCTAATCAATATGATACTTTTCTTGAAGATCAAATATTCAATATTACAATTTATTTTGAGGATATAAACCAAAATTCACCAATTGATGGAGCAAACATTTCTTATTTTATTGAGGGAAAAGGTTGGCAGTGGACAAATTTAAATAATGGAACAGAAGGTTATTATAACATTACTATAGATGTAAGTGACCTTTATTTTTTATTCGGATATAATATAATAATCATTAATATAAATAAAACCTATTATAGTAATCAGACATTAGATTTTTGGTTTCATAAAGTTATTAAAACCAATATAACCGTATTTCCTGAGATTGTTTCAGTTATTCGAGGTACAGGTGCTTCATTTCAATTAAATTATTCGGATAGGACAAATAAACCAATCACAAATACAACAGGGAAGGTTATTATTTCAGTAGTATCTATCCATCCTAGCTTTTCATGGACAATTTCTGAAGATGGAAATGGTAATTATACAATTGTATTAAATACTACCTATGTAACTGTTGGAACCCATATATGTATTTTTAATATTACAGCGATAGGTAATGAAACTCAAATTTTTAATTTAGTAGTGCAAATAACTGTGATTCAAACTGAGATACTTATAAATGAGGGAGATTATAATTCAACTTTAGTGCGTTGGCAGGGATTTGATCAATCAATAATTTTCTATTTTAATGATACTGATAATATTATCCCAATATTAGGGCTGACTACATCAAACGTAATAGTGTACAATGGAAGTAATCCAACGCAAAAATGGCAAGGAGGGATAGGTGATAATTGGACTTTAGTCGAAATAGGCTCTGGTTATTATCGTTTGAATGTTAGTATAATCGGATTAAATTCGGGAAGTTATTCAATGATATTAAATATTTCCAAATTTCCAAACTATAATTGTAGTTTAGCAACCATTGATTTTTATATTAGAGGTAATTACTCAGCCGTTGGGTTATTAGAGGTTGCAAACCCTGGTGGGGCTATAACTCCATCAGATGGGGATTATACAACTTTTATTGGAAGTGATATTACTATTGAATTTATTTTTACCGATTCAGAAAATGGTGGAATATTAATTGAGGATTTATTGGGAGATCCTACAGATGATGCTGCTTATTTTATCGTATATGAAAATGGGATTGAATATGGAACAATTTCTCATTCACTACACTACGATCAGAATACAAATACACATAAGGGATCTCTGGATATATCAGGATTAGCATGAGGTGAATATATTTTAACATTTCACGTTTCACGAATTAATTACGAAAATTCAACCTTAGTGATAACAATAATAATAGGAAGTAAATATGACGTAAATGCAACACTAATTAACCCCTCTAATATTATATCTGCGAATGGTACTTATAAGATAGAAATAAAAATTGAATACACACCAGGTGGAACTATTTGGAATTTATTATCCGATGTAAATGTTTATAATGTACCCATTTTTAATGGTATAGGGCAACCTCAAATTCAAAACACCACAAATTTACAAGGTTTTGTAGAATTCACCATTACGGCACAAGTTGGTATTCAAAATTTAACATTTAGATTAACCATCTTAGCGACATATTATACGGTTGAGAAATCTATACAATTTTCTATTATTTTAAGCAAATATGATATCAATGCAACATTAATTGATCCTCCAAATGCTGTTACGGCTGGAGAACCTTTTAAAATTAGAGCAAAAATTGAATATTTGGATGAAAATTCAGTATGGAGATTATTTTCCGGTGCTCTAGTAACATGTGTTCCTATTATTGATGGGGTAGAACAAGCTGGAAGCCAAAACACTACTAATTCCCTAGGAATCGTCGAATTTACAATTACAGTACCATTAGAAGCTCAAAATGTTACATTAAAATTTATTATTCAAACTTCATATAATACAAATGAGAAACCCATTAAATTCGCATCAATCATAGTTAATCCACCAGCTGTCATTCCAATAGAAATCATTTTAATTATATTGATAATTGCTGCCATAGTTACTGTAGGTGCAATTACATATAAGGGAATAGTTGTACCACGAAAACAAAGAAAACGAGAAGCAATTATGGAAGTTGCAACTGCATTTGATGATGCAATTAATCTAGAACATTTATTAGTTCTTAGTAAAATAGCAGGAACTTGCATTTTCTTTAGATCATACGGAGCTGAGAAAATTGATCCTGATTTAATTGGAGGGTTCTTAACAGCAGTTCAATCATTTGGAAAAGAAATCAAATACCAGCAAAGTTTGAATGAAATCACTTATGGAGATAAAATGTTATTGTTAGGTGATGGAGAATACATCA
Organism: Promethearchaeota archaeon; assembly: GCA_019058135.1. GTDB lineage: Archaea > Asgardarchaeota > Lokiarchaeia > Sigyniarchaeales > SOKP01 > 6H3-1. The sequence goes on from JAHLWE010000172.1 coordinate 2,521, forward strand.
GAGTTGCATTAGTATTAGGGAAAAAAGGTTCTTTAATCTTAAGAAGAAATATAACGAAATTTATTAAAATGTTTGAAGGAAGATTTGGACATATATTAAAAGAATGGAAATCTGATTTAAGCCCCTTTCATGAATCTGATGACTTAGTAGATCAAGCATTTAATACTTCTATAATATTACCACATGAAGTTAATGTAGATGCTTTAAAGCTCAAAGAAATTGAATCCTCGTTAGCAAAAAAGTTATTGAAACTTGCTCAAAATATAATATCTGAAAAAGAGAGAAAATATTTCTTTATTGCTTCACTTTTAAATGAAGCAGCTGATAAAATAGGTGAAGATACATCGGAATTATTTGTTGCATTAAAAGAACTAAGAGAAAACAAGGCAATTATCCCAATTGAAATAGAAAAAATCCTACCGATAGAAATTTCACAACAAGAATTGAGTATAATTAGTC
>JAHLWE010000173.1 GCA_019058135.1 Promethearchaeota archaeon
AATAAAACCAACTTTTCAGGATAAGTTTAAATGTGATATTGAAATATTTTTAGAAGATCAAATTGACCATAAAAAAGCTAAACAAGCATTACCTGGAAAACCCGTTCTAATTTTAGAGTAATGGAAAAAAAAATAAAATTAAAAGCTCGAAAAAATATATTTTAATTAATATAATAAGAAATTAATGGTGCTGAAAAATATCCAAACAATCCCCAGATTATTCAAATTTAATTTATTTTATTAATATCGGATGTTATGAAAGCTCCTATTTTTCATGGAAACAAAAAAATTTACCAAAATCTTTTTTTTTTGAAAGTTCTCTCGCTAGAAATGTACCTAAAGAATCCAGATATTATCATATAAACAAAGCTGACTCTAAGGTTATATTTATCAAAAAAAAAAATATAGTCTTTGTAATTGGTGCCGATAAATCCGTTCAATTTCAGTTAATTGAGGCGATTTTGGATTACATCTCTGATGAATTTATTGAAATCTATGGAGAATCTTTTTTAAATTCGTATGATGCGATTTATGATGATTTTTTTAAAGGTTTTAACTCAGTAGTAGAGAAAGCTATAAAAATAGTACCGAGTAAAAATGGAAAATTTATTGATGCATTTTGTAAATATTGTAAAAAAACTCTTAAAATATATGTAAAGAATAGTTTAATCGAGAATTCAACTAAAAAATTAGTTCCTTTAGTTTTTAATCATCAAGACCATGCTCTATTACTCTATATCGATACAAATTTTGTTGTAAGAAGTGCTGAAATAATTGCAATTTCAGGCTAATAAAGCTTGTTCTATTCGCTTTAATATTAATTTTCTATAATTATTTATATCCAATTAACAAATTTTAGTATATATCGAATATATAAAAAATTGAGAAATTTTTAAGAATACATGACAATTTACTCACTTCAAGTTATAACGACCACTGGTTATCCATATTATAATCTAGAAATAGAACCTCCGCCTGAAGGAGTCCCTCTTTATCTAAGATTTTTCGATTTTTCAACTCAAGAATTTAACCATGAGAATGAATTCAATCCAACCGAATGTTTTGAATTGACTTCTGGATTTGTCTCAGCTATTTTTGAATTTGCAAGACTTTTAGATAAAAACCTAAAAGTATTGGAATTTATTCCCTTACGTAAAAATACAAAAAGAAGTAATAAATCCCAAGAAAAGCAAATAAAAAAACAAAGCGGTAATGTTTTAATCACATGTCAAACAGAAACCTATTTAAATAGTAAGGCTGTAAAACAAAAAGTTCAAATGATATTTGATTGGGTAATTCAAAATAAAATCCCACTTGGTTTAGAAAAAAAAATAAATCTTGAAGAAAAAGAAAGAATTATACGAATACTTACAGATGCAAAAGCAAAAGAACAAATTGAAGCAAAAAAAGACGAATTAACACATGTTTTTAATAAATTTTTAAATGAAATGGAGGTTTATGGACTTGAAGGAGTATGTGTTACATCATTTGATTTATCCCCTATAATTTCTTTTGGTATTAATTTTAAATCCGTCGCAGACCTCCTAAGAAATTTAGGAAAAATTCCTGAAATAGAGACTTTACGATGGAAATATCGAGAGTCAACAATTGGAGATCTAAGGAAATGGGTATATATCGTCAATTCTGGAGTAGGCCCTTCTGAAGAATCTATTTTTATGCCTTATTATTATATTCTTTTCGCTAGTCCTGAGAGCTTTCTTGGAGAATCACCTGGTATTTTGGCTTCTAAAATTAATCTTATTTTAGGCTAAGAAAAAATATATCTCGAATCATATACTTGATATATTTGAAAGAGATTCAGACTATCGTAATTAGGCTCTTTTTACTAATAACACTAAATATATCATACATATAAAAGAATAAATCTTTTGAATTAAAAATTAATTAGAATAAAAAATGTTTTAAAATCTCTGAATAAATGATAATATTATTAAGATATACTATTATAGTTCCGAAATAAATTAATAAATAAAATCAATTCGATATATTAGGTAATTAAATTTATTAGAAAATGCTCTTTTTTTAAAATATAATTAAGTATCTTGCTACAAAAGTAGATTTTTATGCCAATCAAAATTATTATAACAGAAAATTTTGAACACATGGGCGAAATTGCATCCATAATTATTAAAGATAATATCATCCAAACGTTACAGAAGAAAAAAGAATTCGTTATTGGATTAGCAACAGGAAATTCGCCTACGTGTCTTTATAAACATTTAGCGAGAATGGCTAACGCTGGTGAATTTGATAGTAGTCGGATCCGCAGTTTCAACCTTGATGAATATATTGGCCTTCCAGGTGAAAATGTTCAACAACGCACGATACATCCGGAGAGCTACTGTTATTTTATGATTCAAGAATTTTTTGGACATCTTGTCAATAAATTCATAGAAACAACTGTTCCTTATGGGTGCTTAATCGATCAAGACCATCTTATACAAGAATTGGAAGGTCATCCAGATGATTGGCGTGAATTGGGCACAGATGCTGGTAAATCAATTGATATCATAGATAATCCAGTTTCAGAATATCTAGCTTGGATCCGTAAAACAATCTTGGATGGATATTCCCAAAAAATTAAGGATATTGGAGGTATTGATTTGCAAATTATCGGAGTAGGTGGACGTGGTCATGTAGGTTTCCATGAATCGGGAATTCCTTTTGATGGTAGTAATATCATGTTAGTTAAACTTGACGATAGCACGATAAAAAATGCCGTTATCGATGGACATTTTCCCTCAGAAAAAGATAGCCCACATTATGCTATTAGCATGGGTGCAGAATTAGTTTATAAAGCGAAAACAGTAGTCCTGCTAGCTACTGGCGAACGAAAAGAAAAGGCAGTTGCCGAATCGCTATTAGTTGATCCTACACCAAATATTCCCATTTCCTATGGTCAGAAATACTCTGAAAAGGGTGGTAATCTAATTTATGTAGTGGATAAAATTGCTGGTCGAGAGTTATTCGCTAATAAAATGATACTTGAACAAAAAGGTATAGAAATTAATATTTTGCAAAAAACCAGTAATTAATTATCTCGTTTTTATATATTCTATTTTACTACGAAATATAAAATTATTTCTTACAGCGTTAAAGATACTAATTTATTTAATGAACTGTAACAGTCTTACTTAAGTTCAATGGCTTATCTGGGTCGAGTCCATGGAAAATTGCTGTATAATAT
>JAHLWE010000174.1 GCA_019058135.1 Promethearchaeota archaeon
CTTTTAATTCCTTTGAATCAAGGAAATTTCCTAATTGGTTCCCAATGATAAAAAAATATTTTTTATCTTTCTCGAATTTCTCTTGGGAGAATTCTGTACCTTCTTCATGTAATATATAAGCTTGGAATCTTTTTTTTTGTAATTTTTCAATAGCATCCAAAATATCAATACCGGAGATGATTACTTTATTTAAAGGATTTTTTTTATTATTTCCTTTATCAATATTTTGGATTATATTTGCAAAATAATCCATAAATCTTAATTCGCTTATTGGGAAAGTTTCTTGCTGAAATAATTCGGATTTAAAGATATAGGTACCATAATTGTCCAAAAATGCCCAAAATTCAGTATTTTGTTCAAGTTTAAAATTATTCAATAAAACAGCTAAAGCACACCGAGTAATTACATCTAACCGACCGGTAGAACCTATTGGGTCTTTAAGTGTATAATTACTAAGATTAATAGTTTCGGATTTTATGAAAAATACAGCTTTCATTAGATGCTTTTTTATAAGAATTTAATATTAATAGATTTTTTTTCTTACATTATATTCTTTTTTAACTTTTAATTATTATTTGAGTATTCTATTTTTAAAGAATTTGTGGGAAAGAAATGGGAAAAGTTAATATACTATGATTTCTTTTTTAATTAATAAGTTGGTGTTCAAGATCATGATTTCAATTATTAAAAAAATTTATTATGGAAATCCGAAATCAGTATTGATTAGAACACCACATAACCCGAAATTTGTTACACACTATTAAAATTTTCATATTAATTATAGTATTGAAGTTATTTTATCCTTTTTTTCTTCAGCAAGATTATTTTTTTATGATAATTATTTTAAATGGTTTCTAAATATGATTAGAGTAGGTATTATGGGAGCAACCGGATACGTTGGAGCAGAATTAGTCAGGATTTTATTACAACACCCAAAAGTAGAATTAAAAATATTAGCATCACAAAATCATATTAGATGTAAATATGATTCGATATTTGAGAATTTCAAAAAAATTTGTGAAATTAAATGTGTTGGAAATAATCTTGAATCTATGGCGAAAGAAGCTGATGTAATCTTTTTGGCGCTCCCTCATGGAATTTCATCTATACTTATAACGGAAAGTATTTTAGAAAAAGTAAAAATAATTGATCTTAGTTCAGATTTTCGGTTAAAAAGTAAAGAAGTCTATAAAAAATGGTATAAAACTGAACATCATAATAGAGATCTTTTGAATAAGGCAGTTTATGGTCTATGTGAATTAAAAAGAGAAAGTATTAAAAAATCAACCCTAATTGCCAATCCAGGATGTTATTCAACATGTACTATATTATGTTTATTACCACTATTGGCAGAGGGTATTATAAAGGAAAACAGCATTATTATTGATGCAAAATCAGGTATTACAGGGGCAGGACGTACATTAAATCTAGAATTCCTTTTTGGAGAATGTAATGAATCAATTAAAGCATATAAAATTACCTCACATCGTCATATACCGGAAATAGAGCAACAATTGAGTGAATTGAGTGGAACTGATATTATTATCACTTTTTCTCCTCATTTGATCCCTGTGAATCGTGGAATTTTAACGACATGTTATGGGAAACTTAAAAATAATTTTGACTATGAAGAGATAAAGGAAATTTATGAAAACTATTATTTTTATGAATATTTTATTCGTCTAACGAAAAAAGGAGTATTTCCAGAGACTAAATTTGTAAAGGGTTCAAATTATTGTGATATTGGATTTACAATTGAAAAAAGAACTGGCAGGATAATAATTGTTGGAGTAATTGACAACCTAATCAAAGGAGCCGCAGGACAAGCCGTGCAAAACATGAATATTATGTTCGATCTTGATGAAAATATGGGTTTAAAAACAATTCCCATATTCCCTACTTAATTATATTGAAAAAAAACGTTGCTAGCATCAAAGAATACTAACAGAAAGTATGCGTGTAATCACACATACCTATATGAAAAAGGGATATAGGAAGACCACCGCGTAAGTAATAAAAACTAACTCTAAATTCTGTACCTCTGGAGCGGGAAGATGAGCCCTATATCCCGCCTTTTTTTTATGTAAGAATAAATAAGTGAAAAGTATGAGATTATTTTTACACGATATGTACAATTTAAAAGATGACGTAAAATACATTTTGAAAAGATATACCACACCTGTATTAAAAAAAATTTTTCTTAGGGGAGAATCTAAAAAAAAAGAATATTCTTAATTTTAAAATAGTCATTTAATAATATTAAATAACGTAAATGATTTTTAAAAAAATTAAAAGAAAATAATTTAAAATTAATAACGATCACTGAAAAGAGAGTTGAAATTAAATGGAATGTAGAGAAAGAGTCCTTACTACTCTAAATTTGGAAGAACCAGATAGGGTTCCAACGCATGTAATTGCTTTAGATGCGAATAATGTGGATAAAATCCTTGGGATACCACAAATGACAGATTTCGACCTGATTGAACAAATGAAGCGTGATAACCCAGATAATTGGATATCAGAATTGAATAAATTAGTTGAGAGTGTAGAAACATCAATTTTTTCTCGAATGGTGGAAGCTGCTGCTCAATTAGGTTTTGATGCAATGCAGGTGGGAATTCTTCCTTTTAAATTTATAAATGAGCATGAAATGAGTGATATCTTTGGACGAATATGGGAAGTTATGAACAATGAAGGTAATTTCTTTCCATTCTATAAATATGGAACTCTGAATTCGTTCGAAAAATGGGAAATGCTCAAGAAAGATTTAGAAGAGACTTTAACAAATAAATATTGTAAGATGGCCAAAAAATTTTATAGGCGAATTAATAAAAAACATAAGGATAAGATTTTCGTTTTTGTAACTAACGATTTAGCAGGTATTTTTGAGTCAGTATGGCAAGGAATGGGAATTGAGTATTTTTCAAAGCAACTCCATAAGAACCCGGGTTTTATAAAAGAAGTCTATGATGTTTATGCTGATTTTAACATTGCTTTAGCTAACACTTATATGGATGTAGGTATGGAGGTTTGGATTGAATCAGGAGATTTAGCGTACAAAACTGGTCCAATGATGTCACCAAAAAAATTTAATGATTTGCTTTTACCTGCTTATAAGAAATTAGTGGATGCAATTCACGAACGAGGGCAAAAAATTGTACTTCATACCGATGGTCAAATTACTCCATTATTAGATTTTACAGTAACTTGTGGTTTCGATGGCCTCCATGCGCTCGAACCAACTGCGGGAGTTGATTTGGCAATAATTAAGAAAAAAGTAGGTGATAAACTCTGTCTTTTAGGGAATGTTGATGTTTCACATGTGCTTACAGCGAATGGAACAAAAGAAGATGTAGAATCTTGGGTTAAAAATGC
>JAHLWE010000175.1 GCA_019058135.1 Promethearchaeota archaeon
ATGTAACATATATCTACTCCTAATCTTTTGCGCTCTAATCCATTCGAGAGCAAAATCTAAAAGAGTTTTATCTTTCTTTAAATATTTACTATAATAATTAATTATTTCTACATTACTTTCTTGAGAAGGTCCTACTGATTGATTATCAACTAACCATTGTGCAATTATTTTAACTTTATTTTTTTCTGTACTTTTTAAAATGTTTTCAGTAATCCGATAATTATCCAAAAATCTCTCTCTGTTAATTTTATAAAGATCATCAAATTTTTCCATTTTTTAACCTCTCTTAATCTTTTTTATCAAGAATTTCTTGAATTTTTTCAAGTTCGATGTCTGAAGTCGCTGCCCATTTTTCTAAGATAAAATGAGGATTAATAATTTTTATAAAATTTTCAAAAGAAATATTTCCATCCAACATTTTTCTTAAATTCTTCTTATAAAAGGATTTATTTCTTACATGTTCGGATTCATCTTCCATTGGAATTAAAATCACGCCATAACTCTTTTTAATATCATCTTCTTCAGAATATTCTTCTAAATAGAGCACCTTTTTATTTTTTGCCCCTAATTCGATTTGTCTTATGTTGGAATTCACATTTACCATCTCAAAAATATCCAGTGTAATGTTTGTCATTTTTTCATAGTATTCAGTTAAAATAACAAAAACATAATAGGATGGAATATCTTCCAAATGTTCCCTTCTTAAAGGATAATCTTTACTAAATGTATAAATGTTCAATTCCTTTATACTCAAATCCCGAGATCTCTTTCTTTCTATAACACCAACACAATAATACTTTAATTGCTCTTTCCAATATATTTTTCTTGTGGAACCAAGAGAATATTCAATTAAATTAATACCACGCTCTAACTCTTTTTCTAATAATTGTTGAACTTTAATTTCCGAATCTACTACTTGTCGATACATAGATCTTACTTGAAGCAAACTAGGATGAATGTAATCCATCATTTTTTTGTAAATAAAATTAATATCTTCAGTATAGGGAGAAGCAATAATTGCAAAAAGATTTGTAACCCCTTTATCCGTAATAATTGAGGAGTTAAGGTTAAACATTGATTGAATAATCGAAGTGTCTTCAGTATCTTGCGTTTTAAAAGATAGTGTGGATTCTATAAATTTAATTATCCAATTAAAAGATCTTGAATATGCCTTAGTTAAAAAAACTGGTCCAAAAAATTTTAATGGAAGTACCATTAACTCTTGTTTTTTTAACTCAGTAAGTTCTTTAGAGAATTTAATATTTTCATAAATTATATTATTCTCATCTGCAAAGAATAAACCGAGAATGAAATCATTTAATTCGTGCAAAATACTTTAAGTTTTTACCTTTCTATAAACTCATAATAAAATTATTGATTTTTATTTGTTTACTCCAAAATCTATTATATAGTCAATATAAAATTATTCAAAACTAAAAGAAGTAGGTATATTAAAAATACAAGGAGAAGAATATTAGTTTATATAATAACTGGATTTTTTTAAGAGAAATTTAAATTAATAGGGCAATCTTCTGAGCAGATCGTTTACAATCTAACATTATTAATCCGAGTTTCACATCAACCGTTGTTGAGACCGTTAGAACGGCATTCTCACCGCAATACATAACTAATAATATACCATTTGTCCCCCTTACAAGGATATGTTCAAGGATACCCTTGTTTAACTCCATTGCGGCACGCTCGCCAAGTGAAATAATTGCTGCCGTCATTGCGGCTATGCGTGTTTCATCAATCCCTGCCTCTAAAGCCGAAGCGATTGGAAGTCCCTCCGCACTAACGATAGCTGCAGCTTTAATCTCAGGAATGGATGAAAGCAATTGTCTCAGAATAGAATCTAATGTTTCGATACTGTCCATATTTCAATCTTGATTTTTTTTGGGATATATTGAAATTAAGAGTATTAATGAGTATTCTTTTAATATATAATTGTTTTATTGTTTTAAAAATATATTTTTTTGTTATTAAACTAATAACAAAATTTAGATGTGTTATAGTAGGTGTGGGGATTAAGTTTTACATTGCATTCTTGTAAGTAATTATTTTGTAAAATGATTATAATAAAATATTTATTTTAGTATGCTTTATGCAAGTAAAATAAGAAAAAATAAAAACATGTTTAAGCTTATAACTCTTGAATCTACCCTTGAAATTCCTCCATTTCTTTACTCGCAAGATAAAAAGATTTCAGCAAGAATAATTCTTAGCGATGATTATGAAGGCACGGTTACCAAAGAATTTGGTTTTATCATTGCAGTTGTTGATATATTAGATGTTGGGTTAGGAATGGTAATCCCTAGTTCAGCTAATACATTTCATAAAGTAAGTTTTAGAATATTAACATTTAGGCCTTCAATCTCGGAGGTTGTGCGAGGTACATGCGTTGAGATTGTGGATTTTGGTGCATTTATTCGGCTTGGTCCTTTAGATGCGCTTGTGCATGTAAGTCAGATATGTGATGATTATATTGTGTATGAAGAAAGTGCGTATAGATTTTTAGGGAAAGAGACTGGAAAGATCTTAGAGGTAAATGATATAGTGCTCGCACGCATAATAGCTGTCTCTTTAGGTGGTGGTCGCACGGCTAAGCTGGGGTTGACTATGAGACAACCATTTTTAGGTAAAGACGATTGGATTGAGCGAGATCTTGGGGAATATTATAAAGACGCGGAGAAGACGGAAGCTCCCAAAGAAGAGGAGGAGAAGACGGAAGCTCCCGAAGAAGAGGAGGAGAAGATGGAGAAGAAACCAGCATCCAAAAAGAAAAAAAAGAAAAAAAAGAAATAAATTGATAATTTTATATTAGACATATTAAAAACTAAGGTGATTGATGAAAAATGGCATCTGATGAAAAGGCGTGTAAAAACTGCCATTTAATTACCAAAAAAGATAAATCAATGTGTCCAAAATGTAAGACTCACACACTTAGTGATGATTTTTCGGGTGAAGTGATTATTTTAGATCCTCCTAATTCAAAAATTGCTCGTTATATGAATATTTACGTTAAAGGGAAATATGCCCTTCGCGTGAGATAGAGATAGTGCCCCTCCCGTACTCAATTATACTTTTTGGTAATCTCTTGAAGATTTTACGAATTTGGTTTCTCATTCCTCATTTTTCTTAAAGATTTATTTTAATTAAAGTCATACTTATAATGATGAAAGATCTTCGGCTCCCTATAACTCAGAGAAAAAAGTTCACACAACCCTTAGGTAGATTAATCTCAGGTAAGAGGGAAGATACAATTGGAGAGGTTATTTCTTTTTTTAAGAACGAAAGGGGAATAAATAAGGGTGTGGATTATAGAGTTTATTGTGTGGGGGATATTGTTACTAAAGATTTTTTGGAAAATATTTATTTGAGGGAAATGATAAAAATTTGTATTATTGATGAAAAGACAAAAAGACAAAGGATTGATACTCCTTTCAAGGAATTTTTTGAGCATATTATTGAATTAGAAAATCCCACGGGGACAATATCTAAGGATATGTGGTTAAAATTAAAGGAGTTAATCGAAAATAATAGAAGAGTATTAGTAAAAATTGTTGAAGGAGAAGAGGATTTATTAGTAATCCCATTAATTTCCGGGTTTTCGCTTTTAGAAGGTATTAAATCCTATGTTTTTTATGGACAACCTCCTGTTACAAATTCCGAAAAACCTATTTCTGAAGGTTTAGTTATGGTTGAGGTGACTGGACAAATTCAGAGAATAGTAACTCAGCTTACTAAGTTAATGGAAAAATATTAAGAGAGGTTTGATTCTTCCCGAATTAAAGACTCTAATTCTTGTTTCTTCCATCGGTATATGCAAAATACATATTTTATGGTTATTTCAATTCCAACTAAATAAGGAATCACGATACCCAGGATAAATAGAAACATCCATCCTCCAGTTAATATATTTTTAATATTCAAGAAAAAGATAAAAAGTAATATAAAGATGATGATCTCACAAATGATAAAAATTATCAACTTCTTTAGATTTTTTTTATAAATATATTTCATAGACCAAAAATGTTTTATTTTATTCTTTATTTTAACTAATATTAATAGAGTAGATAAAAAGATTTAGATTTTAGATATGGTTCTCGGTATTGAAATAATTGAAGAAAAGAAAAATGAGCTTGTCAATAGACTTGAATTAAAATTCAAATTAGATAATAAAGGAAAAGGAACTCCAAACCGTATAGATTTCAAAAAGGAGATCGCGGCTCAAAAAACTGTAGATGAAAATTTAACGATTATTAGGAATATAAAAACTCATTTTGGGACGTCTTCAATATCTGGGCTTGCTCATATTTATGAGGATATAGAGACTTTAAAATTTTTTGAGCCATTTCATATTAGAGTTAGAAATATTGAAAAGGAGAAGAGAGAAGCTGTTTATTCTGCAAAAAAAAAAGGTGAGCCATACAAAAATTTATTTGATTCAACATCAGTAAAGAAAAAAAAGTAATTTATATATTTGAAAAGATTGTGAGAAATCATGTCAAAATTTTATGAAGTCGATGGTTCGGAATTACGCCACACACATCGTACTTGTCCAAAGTGTGGTCCTGGCTTTTTCCTTGCGAATCATTACGATCGATTCCACTGCGGAAAGTGCGGATACACCGTATTTAAAAGAAAGGGAAAAAAAGGTATGGCAATTCTTCCAGCTAGAGGAGGGAGACGCGCTCCACGACAAAGAAAGAAAGCAGCGTAAATTTTTTTGATTTTGTTTTTACTTTTTTTGTGATTTTTTGGTGAAATTAAAAAGGAAAATTTGTTTAGGCATTGAATGTACAGCCCATACATTCGGTGTTAGTATTTTAGACTTTTATGGAAATGTGCTTAGTATTGTAAATGATACGTATATTCCTGAAACCGGTGGCTTGCATCCTCGAGAGGTCAGAGAACATCATCTTGAATGTTTTGATAAAACTATTATAATGGCAATTACAAAAGCAAATCTTTCAATAAAGGATATTGATTTAATAGCTTTTAGTCAAGGACCCGGTCTTGGTCCTGTTTTGAGAGTAGGTGCTCTTATCGTTCGATTTCTGAGTCAAAAGCTAAAAATCCCTTTAATTGGGGTTAATCATTGTATTGGGCATATAGAAATCGGAAGGCTTAAATGCGGGGTAAAAGATCCATTAACATTATATGTATCTGGGGGTAATACTATTGTTAGTGCATTTGAATCAGGGAGATATCAAATATTTGGAGAAACATTAGATATTGCTGTAGGTAATTTTATTGATGCATTTGCCCGAGATGCAGGATTACAACATCCAGGTGGCCCTAAGATTGAGAAGCTTGCAAAAAAGTCTAAGAAATATATTCCATTGCCATATGTTGTAAAAGGTATGGATTTATCTTTTACAGGATTATATACAGCTGCAAAAAATCTGCTAAAATCCAAGGATTATAATAGGAGATATAATTTAGATGATATTGCATACTCCTTACAAGAAACTGCCTTTGCAATGCTCACGGAGGTAACTGAAAGAGCATTAGCACACACTAATAAAACGGAGGTCTTATTGACCGGTGGGGTTGCAGCAAATAAGAGATTACAAGAAATGATTGCGTATATAAGCAATGAGCACAATGCAAAGTATAATGTTGTACCCCTGAAATATGCGGGAGATAACGGTGCTATGATTGGTTGGACTGGAATATTAAAATATGAAGAGGTTGGAGGAGATGATATTGAAGATACGACAATTAAACCTAAATGGCGTATGGATCAGATAGAAATACCTTGGAGAAATTTTTAAACAACATTTTATATGCTTATATATCTATAGATTATATATGAATACTACAATTCAAGTAAAAAAAGAAACTCTAGAAAAACTAAAAAGATTAAAAGAATCAAGAAATATTTTGAGTTATGATGAACTAATCAATCTATTAATAAATGAGGCTATAAATTTACCTCAATCTATGTTTGGTATCGATAAAAATGTGCTAACAAAATTTACAGATAGTGATCGTTTTGAATTCCGAGAGTTCTAATGTTTTATTGGATACTTATGCTTGGATTGAATATTTTTTAGGGAGTAAAGAAGGAGAAATCGTAAAAGAATATGTAGAATTTGGGAGTATATCCACTTCAATTATTTCTTTGGTTGAATTATCTGATAAATATTATAAAGAAAATCTTTATAAAGAATGGAATAACCGATTTAAATTTATCATTACTAGATCAAAAATTATTAATTTAACGCTGGACATTGTTAAGGAAGCAGGATTAAGCAAATTAAAATTAAGAAAAAAAGATAAAACAGCTGGTTTAGCAGATGCTATAATATATGAAACCGCTAAGCAATACGATTTAAAAATTCTAACAGGAGATCCGCATTTTGAAGATTTAGATAATATAATTTTTCTAAAATAAACACAATTTTTTTAAAATGAGTCAAAATCAAGCATTAAATCTCGAGAAAATTATCTATAAAGGTGCGGAAGCGACCCTTTATAAAGGTAAGTGGTTTGATAAGGAGGTTTTGGTGAAACATCGTAGACCTAAAAAGTATCGGATAGAAGAATTAGATAAAAAATTAAGGCGAACCCGAACAATTATAGAGGGAAAAATGCTTATTTCTATAAAGAAATGTAATGTTCCGGTCCCCCAAGTATTTGAAGTGGATCTTAGTAATAATTGGCTTATTATGAAGTATATTAAAGGTCAAAAACTTAAAGATCTTATGGGAAAAATCGATAAATCTAAGAGAAAATGGTATTTTGAGCAAATTGGGAAATATATTGCATTTATGCATAAAAATGATTTTATCCATGGAGATCTAACAACATCTAATATCATTATTACAAAAAATGAAAAAATTTTCTTTGTTGATTTTGGACTTTCGATGAAATCTATAAAAATTGAAGATAAAAGCGTGGATTTACATTTAATTAAAAGGGTTTTATTAAGCACACACGGGCAATACTTCGAAGAATGTTTTGAAAGTTTAATAAATGGCTATAAATTAGAATATGGAAGTCAATCAGATGAAATTATTGATCGAATAGAAACCATTGAAGCTAGGGGAAGGTATATTGAAAAAAATAAACGAAAAAACTAAACTTAAAGGAAATAAATGGATTACTCATTTTTGGCACATAAAATTTTTAAAATCATGAAATAATTATGTTTAAAGCGAAAATCTATTATTTCCTTTCTAAATTGAGAATAGATTTAAATATAAGTTTGTTTTATATATCATTATTAATCCATCATAGAATTTATACAAGGATTAATTCAAATATAATATATTTAAGGGTCAATCGCATTTAATCGAGGATTTAATTTAATATTTAATTGTATAAATTAATATTATTAAATATAAATGATTAATTGAACAAATAAGAAATACTTAGGTCTCAAAAAAAATGGATGACAAAAAGGTTAAGAAAAGACACATGCGCAATATAACTATTAATATACCTGATATTTATGATAAAAATCTTTTAAAGCTTCAAAAACTTGGAATGATACCAAGTAGGTCAGAAGGCGTAAGGCTTGCTATTAGAAATTTTCTTCAAAACGAATACAAAAACCTTAAGATACTAGGCTACTTCGAAGAATAAAATTTTTTTCTCTTTATTAAAATGAATGTCTTATTAGAAAAAGACAAAATACTTTATATTTATAAAAAATATAATTATCTAGTTTAAATTCTTTTATGATCTTAAATCTTGAAAGTAATTGGAATAGACCCTGGGAGTAAAAGCTGGGATTTTTTTGGTTTAGATAATAATTCAATTTTTTTAGATACTTCAATTTTAACTAAAAATTTAATGGAAGCCCCGGATAAATTTTTTGAAGTAATAGATGGTGTCAAACCTTTTGATCTAATGGTTGCTCCAAGTGGATTTGGCTTACCCTTAAAAAAGGTTCAAGATTTAACAGAAAAGGATATGTTTCAGATCTTATTAAAGTTTAAACGAGATAAAGAAAAAAAAATTGTAGGATTAGGAGAGATTTTAAGAAGAATTAAAGTTGAGAATTATCCAAGTGTAATTGTGCCGAGTGTTAAACATTTACCAACAGTGCCAACATATAAAAAAATCAATAAAATAGATTTGGGAACGGCTGACAAAGTTTGTACGGCTGTTGTTGGTATTCGAGATCAAATTGAGAGTTATGATATTATCATAGAAAAAACAAATTTTATTCTTATTGAAATCGGATTTGGTTTTACAGCTGTTTTAGCTATTGAAAATGGACAAATTATTGATGGCATTGGTGGTTCAAATATCATGGGAATACATGCTTGTGGAAGTGTTGATGGAGAATTAGCTTATCTAATTGGGGAAATCAAAAAAAAACATTATTATCAAGGCGGTGTAGCTTCAATTGCTGGCTACCCGAATTTAAGTCTTCAAGAAGTTGTTCAGTTAGCTAAAAAGGATGCTCAATCCAAATTAGCGATAAACGCATTTATGGATAGTATTAAAAAAGCAACCTTTGCAATAACTTCTGCATTTTCTGATAAGAATAAGATTAAAGATATCTTATTAGCAGGAAGAGGGATTGATTTAGAGGTTATTAAAGATGATCTTAAAAATACTCTGCACAAGATTGCAAATGTAAGAGAAATGAAAACCTATAGTCAGATTGCTAAGCGTTCAGCTCAAGGTGCAACATTTATTGCGGATGGCCTTCTTGGCGGCAAATTTAAACCAATAATTGACAATTTAAAATTAAAAGATTCATCAGGCTCTGTTTTGGATCATATCTATATACCATACGAAAGAAAGGCATAAAAGCCATGGATAAGGAGAAAAGAAGGAAAATTATATGGGGAATAACAGGTTCTGGCTATTTAATTAAAGAATCAATTGATTTAATGAAGGAACTACAAAAAAAATATTCAATAGATTTTACGGTAATACTCTCGACTCAAGGAGTGGTGGTTGCAAAGTGGTATCGCCAATGGTTATATTTAAAAGAAACCATTCAAAAAGTTCAAGTTGAGAAAACTCCAAATAATCCATTTCTTGCGGGACCTCTACAGACCGGTGAATATAAAATGTTAATTGTGTGCCCTTTAAGTGCTAATTCTGCAGCAAAGATTGCTTACGGTATAGCTGACACGCTTATAACGAATTGCGTTGCACAAACAATTAAAGGGGGTGTTCCAGTTTATTTAAATCCTTCTGACCAAGAAGATAAACCAATTGAGACTTATAGACCAAGTGGAGAAAAACTTATATTAAAGATTCGAGAAGTCGAGTTAGAAAACATTGAAAGATTAAAAAAGATGGATGGAATTACACTTTTTTCTGATTTGAATGGAATAAAAAGAATAATTCTTGCACAAATAGAAAGTGATTAATATAAACATTTTAATAATTACTGGAATACAAAGTCTTCAAACTGCACAAAGAATTGCAAATGAAACAAAGAATCATTTTATAGATGTTCTTAAAGCTCCTATCTCCGTATCTGCGTTTTTAACCGAAGATTTAACAAACCAACTTCTTTTAGAAGAAAAATTAAATCAATATGATATTGTTCTTTTACCAGGTTTTATTCAATGGGATACAAGTAATTTAGAAAAAAGATTTTCAATTCCTATACGTAAAGGCCCGAGATTTTTATCAGATTTATACTCAATCTTACAAAAAATAGAAGATTTAAATTTATCTAATACAGTTCCTGCTTGTGATTTATTAAAATTTTCAGGTAAAGATCAATATGAGAAATTAGTAAAGATTAGAATAGAGTTTGCTCGAAAATCGATCTCTACTCATACTTTTATCATTAATGATAAATTTCCGGATAAAATTATCGGAAGAGACTTACCTCCTTTAATTATTGCCGAGATTATAAATGCACCACAAAAGAATTTTGAGCAATTAGACAGAAAAATAGAACACTATATTGCTTCAGGAGCTGATGTGATTGATCTCGGGTGTATATCGAATAAACCAAATCCTTCAAGACTTAAAGAAATTATTGAGTACATTAAAAGTAAATTTAATATTCTATTAAGTGCAGATACTCTAAATTCCGAAGAAATTAACGCTGCTATTGATGTAGATATCGACTTAATATTGAGTTTAGATTATGGAAATTATGAGAATCACTTAGATGCACCTAAAAATCTGCCTTTTGTAATTCTTCCAACTGATACAACAAAGGCAATAATGCCAAAGATACCAGAAGTTAGAATTGAATGTTTATTTGCTTTAACAGAAATTTTAAAGAAGAAAGGATTTCAAAAACTTATTTTGGATCCTCTTTTAGAAACACCAATTAATCCGGGATTTATAAACTCCATTAGTGCATATTCACTATATAATAAAAAAGTTAAAGAAGAGAAATATAAAGAATTAGAATTTCCCTTATTTTTTGGAATTTCTAACGTTGTTGAGCTAATGGATATTGATTCTATAGGAATTAACGGGCTTTTAGCATGTATTGCTGCAGAGCTTGATATTGGTGTAATTTTTACGGTTGAACATAGTGCAAAATTATTTAACGGAGTTAATGAATTGAAGAAGGGAATTAAATTAGCATATTTATCTAAATATAAAAAAATGCCTCCTATTAATCAAGGAATACAAATTTTTAGTGCAAAAAGTAAAAATAAAGTTGAGTTGCCACAAATAAATAGAAATCAAGCAATAATAATAAAAGATTCAGATGATTACTATCAACCTGATTCGAATGGTTATTTTAAAATTTATACAAACCCATATACTAATGAAATATACGTGCTTCATATTTCAAATGGTCATAATCTTTTAAATACAATAGTTGGCAAGAATGCTGAAGATATAAGTAAAAAAATCATAAAGTTAAATCTCACTGCTGATAAATTTCATATTAATTATTTAGGACGAGAGTTAAAAAAAGCAGAAATTTGCTTAAAATCAGGTAAATATTATATCCAAGATGGGTAATTCGTTATTTATTTTATATGGGATTGATTAAATAAAATTTAAACTTTTTTGACTTTGCTCAGCTCCTGAAGATTACGTAAGTGGTCTATTTGATCTTATTATGCAAATGATTGCAATTAAAATTTCTATAGGAATTAATTGACAAAAAATAAGTAAGAAATCGACTCGAACCAAAAAGATTCAGGTATATCAAAACATAATAGATGCTTTTGATATTCTCTAAATATTTCTTTCATTAAAATTAAGTATTAATAAATTAAAATAAAAAAAGGAAATTGGTCTTAAAAAGAATCAAAACACTAATTTAAAGTCCAATTTCTATCAATTTATCTTTTATTTCTTTCACTCTATCAGGTGTTAGGTCATAAAATCTCCAAAAAATGATTGTTCCCACAAGCATAAAAATCATTGGAATTAAAGCGAGATGGATATGAATCCCCCATACTGCAAGAGAACTTTGGGTATCTGCACCTTCAACAAATCCTGTGAGAGTATGCACCGTAGCAAAAATAATTGCTTGAAAAACGATTGCTAAGCGACCAAAAAATGCTTGAAATCCAGCATAGATTCCTTCTCTGCGATCACCGGTTTTTACCACCGACTCGTCGATTACATCAGCTAAAACTGGCCATAACATACTCCAAAACCCTCCAAGGCCAATTCCCCAAAATATAAATGCGATAATAAAACCGATCAAATTATCGAGGAATATCAATGGAACCGTAAAAATTGTCAATGCAGCAGCTGCAATTAATATCACTTTTCGATTATTATTTGTTTTATGAGCTAGCTTAATCCATAATGGAATCGATACTAGGGCTCCTATGAGAAATCCTAATGAAATAAACATTTGAACGCCTGATTCTGCTCTTAAAACAAAACGTACAACGTAAGCAATGGAAGCAGTTATAGAAACTGTTAATGTTCGATACAGAGTATAAGTAATAATAAAAACTACAAAGTTTTTTTGCTTCAAGGCATCTTTTAATGTCCTGAAGAATGGTTCTTGCTTTGGTTTTTCCTTACACTTCTCAAGGTAAATGTCAACCATCATCTTATCATCGCGGCAACCAGGTATTGCGAGACTTAAAAAAACAATGCCAAATAGAATAGTTGCTCCCGCTTGGATAATGTATGATTGTATATCCCCAAATGTAACTAGAAGTGGTGGGACAATTGCTCCAAGGGCTATCCCTAAAGTACCTATGGGTGTTTGTATTCCAGCAGCTGTTCTGCGCTCTTCAAGTGAACGGAACTTATCGGGATAGAGACCTGCAAAATATACCCAATAAATTGAGACAAATGTGTCAAATAGACAAGTAGTAATTACGAGCCAGGTAAAAAGAATCCAAGCACCAGATACTGGGTCGACAATAGGTGGCATAAAAATAAGTATATAACAAAAGATCCATGGAATACCTCCCATGAATATCCATGGAAAACGTCTTCCCCACTTTTTAGTGAACTTAAACGGACGATTGGTCAAAAAACCAACAAGTGGATCGTTAATTGCATTCCATATTGCAAATATGATGATCCCAAAACTAACAATCCAAACATTTAACCCGAGTTCAGATTCGTAAAAGAAGAAGGCATAAGTACCAAATGCCATGTCGAAGAATTCAACTATAGATTTTCCGAAACCATATGAAGCCATATTTTTTTTCGAATGTTTAATATCAGGAAATTCTTTTGAAATATTACCGAAATTTTCTTTAATTTCATTCAATTTTAAATTTTCTCCTTATAAATAAAACATAAAAAAAATAGATTTTTTATTTTAATCCGTATTCGGTAAAATTATATAAAAATCTTTCACTTGTTTTTAAATCTTAATTTAACAAATTTTTTAAAAAATAGGTTTAATAATCTTTTCAGAGAGATCTTTCTAGTCGATAAAGGTTGCTGGAATCGTCATTTTCCGGTCGTTTCCAAGGATCTCAAGTTATTATTTAATACCAATAAGTTTGGCGGCATTTTTACCTAGAATTCTATTTTTGAAGCCTTTTGAGATGGGAAGTGCTTCTATCGCTGGCAAGATTTGATTCCAATGGCATAAAGGATGATCAGAAGCGAATAAAACCTTATTTTCGATATTATATTTTGTAAAGGCATCCCACGGGAAATAAGAATACAGATCTGGATGTGCTGATATATCCACATAAACATTGGGATGTCTTAGAGTCACAGACCACGCCTCCCAAAACCATGGAGTACCCATATGCCCCATTATAATTCTTAGATCTACATATCTCATTGCTAATTCGTCAATAAGCATAGGATGACCATATTTTGCTACTGAGCCACCAGTTGAAACTTGATGCCCAGTGTGACTCCAGAGAGGGACATTTAGATCCACCATTTGTTTCCACAGAGGATCGTATTGTGGATCAGAGATATCGAACTTCTGGACTGGGGGTACGAGCTTTACTCCCTTAAGTCCTAAAGAGGAAATTGCATAATCGAGCTGGTTCATTGCATCGGGTGCGGGCACATCGATACAAGCGAATCCAATAAATCTATCCGGATATTTTGACACAAAATCAGCAATGTCATCGTTTGTGACCATTATAATTCCATATGCGGTTGTTATATTGAATGATACAATAACAGCCTTATTAATACCAAATTTGTCCATTTGGCTAATATAATCATCAATTGAAACTTTCTTCGATATAGTATCCAAAAAGGGGCGCATGAGTCGGCGTTTTTTCGGATCTAGACCCCACATCACATCTGCGATTTTTTCCAAATCATCCCACGTACTTTCTTTGCAGAAAGGATGCACATGCATATCTATAATCAATTTATTAGATCTCTCTCAAACAAATTTTTTTGAAATTAAAATTAAATAAAAAGAAATCATGCTATTACCTAAATTTATATTTTATTTAAATTTTCTGAGAACAATCTATTCTATTCTGCATTAATAGCAATTAATCAATTGAAATCAATAATAATTTAATATATAATATACTGTATCTCTTAAGAAGAACTTTTAAAAAATTTTGTGATTATTATTTCCAATAACTTTCGGATGGACCTTCAGGATTCCAATTCTTCTGTTAATATAGCCATTGATAAAGTAGGCATTGTAGGATTAACAAAAAAGATTGATATTGTAAGAGATAATTATAAGTACTCCTTTTATCCAAAAATATCGGCTCTCATCAGTCTTCCGGCTAAACAAAGAGGTATACATATGAGTAGAACATCTGAAACAATTGAAGAAGTAATCAATGAAGTAATTTTTAAACCTACGCCAACTATTGAAGTGATTGCTGATCGAATTATGAAAAGACTCTTAGAAAAGCATAAATATACTGAAAAAATTCATGTAGAACTAGAGGGGGATGTCGTAATTCAAGTTAGAGAGTCTGAGAATAGTAATATACAAAAATCTTATTCCATAAAAACTATTGCAATTGCTAATAAAATAAATAAAGACAAGATTAAGTTCAAATATTATATTAGTGCAAGTGCTATTGGTTTATTGGTTTGTGCGTGTGCGAAAGAGATGAGTAAAGAATATTCTGAAGATATCATTAATGCAAGAAAAGACATCAATATCTCTAAAGAAGATCTATCAACATTACTTAACATTATACCACTTGCTTCCCATAATCAAAGAGCAAAAGGAACAATTACTGTTGAAATTGAAAATGTAGAAACAAATTCTATTGACATAATAGATTTGGTGAATATTATTGAGAATTCTATGAGTGGAAAAGTGAGTTCTGTATTAAAAAGACCACAAGAAGCTGAATTAGTTCGATCCGCTCATCTTAATCCATTATTTGCCGAGGACGCGGTCAGAGAAATGGCTAAAAATTTTAATAAAAAAGAGTTTTCAAATTTAAAAGATGAATCTAGAGTAAAATTTGAAATTACTAGTTTTGAAAGCATTCACTCCTATGATGTTTTTGCTGAACTGAATACAACAATAGGAGAACTAAAAAAAATCATTAAAGGTATGAAAAAATAGAGCCATTATTAAAAAATTAAAAAAAATTAATGTTTATTTAAATTCATAAAAATATCTACCATGCTTCTCTTTAAATGCTTCTGCTACTTCATCAATTTCGGGTTGGATGAATTCATACCCATCTTTTAACGCTTCATATGTAACAGGAATCTCTCCTAATACTTCACCGTCTACTTGACAAAGGAAGGGTTCATCTTCAGGATTTAACATCTCTATTCTAACTTTCTTACTCTCAAACTCATATATATCAGGGCGCGGAATGTGCGAGGCTGAATACATCTTTTTAAAATTTCTTAATAGAACTAGTTTACTAAGATTACAAACATTGATATAGAATAGACCATCATTAACCCGAGCCTTCGCACACATATACATCCATCCACCATAGGATGGACCGTTTCCAACTGCAATAAGGGTAGATTCACCCTCATATTTATCATTATCCATTATAACTTTGATTTCTCTGTTTTTCCAACGAATTAGTGTCTTTAACACAGCAATTACATAATTCTTTTTTTTACTTTCATTAGCTCGCCTTGCAGTTTCAGCATCAAATCCCTGACTTCCGATTCCTATGAAGTAACGTTTAACTCCCTCATCAGTAATTGCCAAACCGATATCGGATTTTCCAGTATGGCCTTCAGCAATTATTTCACATGCTCTTTTTATATCTGGTGGGATTCCTATTGCTCCAGGAATATCATTTCCACTTCCCATAGGAATAAATCCGCATAAAGATCCTGTATTAGAAGTAATGACACCGTTGAAGACTTCATTACATGTTCCATCACCGCCTGCACCTATAACGCGGTAGCCATCTTTTGCCAATTGTGTAGCCAATTCTATTGCGTGCTCAGCATATTCAGATTCAAATAATTTATATGAAACACCTAAATCATCGAGATATCGGCAAGCTTGATCAATATCTGCTTTTGATTTTCCACCCGCGCTAATTGGATTGTAAATTATTGCGTGGTCTGTCATTTTATCACTTTTTTTATTTATCAATAATTAAAAAAAAAAAATCTTAACAAATCATTTATTTATTAAATATGAGATTAAGCTATATAATAGTTTTATTCAAGTGGTGTAAGTTAATATGACATCTATTGCTATTGAAGGGGATTTCATTGAAACTAAAAAAAAGGGTTTGATCTTTGATGTTAAAGGGTTGCTTCATCCTAAAGATAAAATTATTTGTTTCTTAAGATATCATCCCGATTCAAATGGAGATAGATTAAGAAATAATACGAGATATTCAAAAATTTATGATTTAAAACAGAGATATGAGTTCTTGAAAAAAAATTATCCTGATTTTGTCTTTTATTCTAATCAAACAGATATGGAATTGCAAGGAGTAAATATTAAAAAAATTAAACAGATTTTTAAACCCAAAAATTGCTATAAGAAATTAAAAAAATCTGATAATCTAACGCAGAATCAACGAAAAGCTCTCGATTTTTGTGAAATTCTGATAAACAATACTCAATTAACAAGTGATGACATTGGTATTACTGGTTCTATTATGGTTGAATTAGATAAAGAAAATTCCGACATCGATGTGATTATCTATGGGACAAAAATTAGTAAAAGAATACAAGAAAAATTAAAAAAGATTATAGAAAATGAAAAGATACCAATCCGAAAATATAACTTAGAAGAATTCAAAAAGCATTACGAATTTAGAGCGGGTAGTTCTGATATATCTTTTGAAAATTTTATGAGAAGTGAAAAAGAAAAATTACACCAAGGTAAATTCCAACAAACTGATTTCTTTATTAGATATATTAAGAGCCCTCAAGATTGGCCGGGAAAATTTTCTGATTACCTTTATAAAAATTATGGCAGAATAAAACTCAAAGCTGAAATTTTGGATTCTTCAGATTCAATTTTTACACCATGTTCCTATAAAATTGAGCCTTTAAGATTATTAGAATTGGTCCCCTTTTCGAATGAAATTGAATTAAATCAAATTCATGAAATATGTTCATTTAGAGGTCGCTTTTGTGAGCAAGCTATAGATCAAGAGAAGGTATATATAGAGGGAAAACTCGAGAAAGTATTATCTAAGAAGAAAAATGAATATTTTCGAATCATTCTAGGTGAATATAAGGAAGATAAAATGATGTGTTGCAATAACACAAACTAATTTTTTTTTAATTCTTATTAAGATTTAAATTTACTATTGTTAATATATAATAGAGAGAAAAAGACATTTTGTAAGTATTGAAAATTATACAATTATAAATTTACAGTTCATTGAAGTATAGTATGGCATTAAATTACTCGCCAGAATTTTATTGGTATCTCATAGGTGCAATATTTTGCATGATAGCCACTATCATAATTGTATGGAATATCTTTTCAAAAAAAAATAAGACCCACTTTTACTATTTTTTTTCAATATTAAGTATTTCCATTTTCTACTTTTTTACAAGTTTCTCATTCCTGTTTTTAAGTTTAGATTTATATCGAGCGAGTTGTTTCGCAGCTCCAATTAGTACAATCTTTTTATTTTTATTTATCGACTTTACATCTCGTGAATCAGTAAGTCCTATTAATATAGCATTAATAAGTCTTTTAAGTGGGATGGTATTTATCTTAGTTTGGCAAGAGAATTCCATTATATTCTATGACGGATTCGGATATCCATCTATTAAAACATCGGGAATATTTGCGGTTGTTGGAAATTTAGTTTTATTGTTAAATGTGTTGTTCTATCTTTATTGGGCTTTAAGAATTTCAATAAAAGCACCCAAAAAGTTAAGAAAATCATCATTAACCTTTTTATTTGGTACGCTACTTTTATTAAGTGGTTTTTTTATTTGGAGTGCTAAATATCTATTAATGGCTCCAATTGGTATATTTTTTACTGGAATTGGTATGCTAATTTCAATATTTGCATGGGTAAAAGAACCAAAAATCCTTTTTATATTACCATTTAAAGCCTATAGATTAATCGTTCTTCACGGGAAATCGGGTGTTCCATTGTTTAATTACAATTGGGTGGAACATAACGTGGATGAAGATATTTACTCAGGCCTTCTACATGCACTAAATAATGCAATACAAATTCTAAAAAGGGGCTCAATAAAATATATTTTATTAACAGAAGGAGTTTTAATTATTAAAAAATCGGAAAATTTTTTAGTTGGATTAATTACTGATAAAACATCAAAATTTTTGACTAATTGTATCAATAATTTCACAGATTCATTTGAAAAAAAATATAATTCAGTTTTAAGTAATTGGAACCATCAAACTGATCAATTTACTTCAGCAAAGGAATTAATTGAAAGACATTTTGCAAATATTCCATCTCACTTATAATGTTTATTGCTTTTATAAAAGCTCAAGTTCTACCGATACTAAAGATATTAAAATTTGGTCATGGAAAAAATTAATTGAAAACATCTTAGAAGATTAAAAAAAAGAAGAAATCAATAAGCGATAAAAAATAATTAAAAAAACAAACTAACCATTTACCTCATCAGCCAAAATGGCATTTGTGAATACTCTACGCTTTATATTATCCACCGCATTTATATTTTAACTTCAATTTATTAATGTAGTTATCAAAATGATAATAATACACAAAGTTAAATTGAAATTAAGCAGTTTTAATATATTCTGCCTCCTCTAAAACTAACTGTTCCCCGATTGCCCCACAACTAATGCCCCCATTCTTGCTTAATACGGGGTCAGGAATAAATTTCTCTTGCTTGAGCAACCCGCTCACCGATACATGCTTGTCTAGCAGCTCTGATGACCAGGAATCAAGACCCTTAATGAATATTACATGTTTATCTGTGGTGATTATCACGGCCCCACCTTTAGCATCCTTAGCAGTGCCGATTAAAGTTATTTTTTGACCTATTAACTTTTCAAGTTCCATTTTTGATTACCTTATTTCTCTACTTATTGAATAACACTCGATAATTTTGTAGCAATACTTAGAAATAATTTTTATATAGATTTATTTTTTAAATAAGAAGAAAAATCTAATAAAAAATATCATTTCTTAAGTATTAATTTATTGTTTTAACTGTTTATCAAAAACTTATAAAAATTTATAAATTTTTATAAAAATCAAAAGAAAAGATGGTTTCCTTCCCGTATTTATGTAAATCTGAAATCAAAAATCCATCG
>JAHLWE010000176.1 GCA_019058135.1 Promethearchaeota archaeon
AAATAGGTAGCGATCCTGAAACAGATGTTGCAAATGAAGAAATTCAAAAAATGTTAGTTCGCGAATACCAAGAGATTGGAGATAATTTTATTTCCTTTACTATCGTTAGTAAAGAAAAACTTCCTGAAGAAATCCCTAAACCCACACCAGCAGTTCCTTCTGTCCCTATACCTGAAGAAAAACCGAAAAAAGTGGAAATTTCAGAGCCTGAATTAAAACCTGTAAAGACAGAAGAGAAAATTATTTCTCCAGCAACAGAATATGAACCTCTAAAAACAGTTCAAAAAGAGCTAATATCCTCAAAAGAAATCCCAACTATCTCTGATGCAAGAATTGGATTTGTCCTAGTTTCAATTTTAGAAGAGTTTAATGATGTTTGGGCAAGTAAAAAGGATGATGGAAGTATAGCAGTCGAGATTATGGATGGACCGGTGTGTGAATTTCAAATTGAAGGCACAGGTATTAAATTTTCAATAAACTCTTTCAAGGGAATAGACGCTCAAAAAAAGACCGCTATCCAAGAAAAATTTGTAGAACTTTCAAAAATGTTAAAATGATATAAAAGAATTTATTTCTTCTTATTTTTTTTAAAAAAAGGCTTCTTAAGATGGAATTTAAGGATTTAACAAAAATTTTTGCATCCCTTGAGGAGACTTCCAAGAGACTTGAAATGATAGATATTCTTTCTACTTTTTTTCGAGAATTAAAGAAAAATAATATGTATGAAGATTTTGATAAAGTAATATACCTCTCTCAAGGTCAATTAACTTCGAACATAAAACAATTCCCTAAGATTGGACTTGCTGAAAAAATGATCATTGAGGCATTATCTACTCATTCTGGATTAGGTCATGAGAGAATCAAAGAGATTTTATTAAAAAAAGGTGATATTGGTTCAGCTGCTGAGATTATATTAAAGAAAAAGAAGCAACAACAAACCCTATTTGGAGATACAAAATCATTAACTATTTCAGAGATATATTCAGAGCTATTGAAGATATCGCAAGCTTCAGGCAAAGGGTCTCAAGATATAAAATTAAGATCTTTAAGAGGTATTCTTGGAAAATGCTCTCCTTTAGAGGCTAAGTTTTTGCTCAGAATAATAACTTCTACATTAAGGATGGGTGTGTCTACCATGACCATTATTGATGCATTGGCTGAAGGATTAACCGATAATAAAAATAATAGAGACGAAATTGAACGTGCATTCAACATTCATCCTGATTTAGGTAAAATCGCTCAAATATTAATTACTCAAGGTCTTGATGCATTAAAAAAATTAAAAATTACCTATGGAGTTCCAATACGCATGATGCTCGCTAGTAGATTAGATTATTCTGAAATTATGGATAAATTAGGTCCTAAATTTATAGCAGAACAGAAATTAGATGGAGAACGCCTTCAAATCCATAAAAAAAATAATGAGATTAAATTATTTTCTAGACAATTACTCGAAATAACCGATAGATATCCTGATGTGTGTAAAATTATTAAATCAAATATTAAAGCAAACGTAGCTATATTTGAAGGTGAAGTTGTTGCAATGGATCCTTTCTATGAAAAGATGCTCCCCTTTCAAGTACTAAGTAAACGAAGAAGAAAATATGATATTGATAAAATGGCAAAAAAAATTCCTGTAACGGTTTTTTTATTTGATCTTTTAATGTGTGAAGGAGAAGAATACATTAATCATTCATTTCTTAAACGGAAAAAGAAGTTAGAAGAAATTATTAATAAACGGGATGAACTTCAGATAGTCGTTTCTAAAGAGATTAATAACACTGACGAAATTGTAGAATTTTTCAATGAATCGCGAGAAATTGGATGTGAGGGTATTATAAATAAATCCATTAAAGAAGATTCTTTTTATCAACCAGGAAATAGAGGCTTTTTGTGGATTAAATTAAAAAGTCTAGAAAGAGGAAAAATGAAGGACTCAGTTGATGTGGTCATTATTGGAGGATATTGGGGTCGTGGTAGAAGAAAAGGAGTATATGGCACATTATTAGGTGCGGTATATAATCCTGAAAATAATAAATTTGAGGCATTAACAAGAATTGCTTCAGGATTTACTGATGAAATTATGGACGATATCTTAGAGAGAATGAAGGAGTACGAGATTGGGAAAAAACCAACTAATGTTATCGTTAAGGAAGAGCCAGATATCTGGTTTGAACCTAAAGTAGTAATAGAAATTATTGGTGATGAGATTACTATAAGTGAAAAATTTGACGCTGGAAAATCTTCTGAATCTAAAACTGGTTTTTCAATACGATTTCCTGTTTTCTTGCGCTTCAGAGATGATAAATCTCCCTTTCAAATAACAACAACTCAAGAAATTAAAAATTTCTACTATGAACAATAAGCTCAACTCATTAAACCATATCTTTTAAAATTTTAGGGTTTTTATTGATAGATTTTAAGCGGCATAGCAAAAATAAACTAACTCTTTTATTTCACTTAGTTTCAATAATCTTCCAATTCTTAGTAATATTAAATCTTTTATAATAAAAACTAGTGATAAAGTTATGGGAATATTTGCCCAAAATAAGAAAAAAGTGCCAAATCCGATATTTTTTAACGATTTAAACATAAGTCATTTAATATATCTCCATTGGAAGATAGGAAAAAAAAAAGATAAAACTTATAAATTACAATATCTAAAAATTGTGTAACAACAATTTAATAAAAAGTATTAAAAAAATTATTAAAATAAAACAAAAATATTTAAGTGATTTAAATATGGAAAAAAAACAATACATAACAATAGGAATAATTGCCATTATTGCAATAGCAGGTGTTTCCGGCGTGGTTGTGTATATGAATATGCCAAAAGGTGGTACATTCGTCTTTGGAGTGATGTATGGTCCTGTGGACCTTGATCCACATCAAGCATGGGATAGTGCTTCAATTGATGTAATTCATCAAGTTGTTGAGGGTTTATTAGACGTTGATATAGCTGATCCAAATTTAGCCATTATACCAAAGTTAGCAACATCCTACTCATGGAGCACTAATAATAAAGAAATTACATTTGTACTAAAACAAGGAGTTAAATTCCATGATGGAACTGACTTTGATGCTACAGTAGTGAAATGGAACTTTGACAGATTATATGGCTTGATTGACGAAGTCCAATTAGCAGAACTCTGGCTTCTCCCAACTGCCGAATTGATTATTAAAGCAACTGTAGTAGTTGATACTTCCACAGTAAAGCTCGTGTTAAATGAACCATACGATCAACTCTTATGATTATTAGCTTCTTGTAGCGCATTTTTCATGTCACCTGCATCTACTAATAAGACTTCTCTTATTTATACAGCAACTGGAGATCTAGTTGGAACCGGACCATATATCTATGATGCAACTG
>JAHLWE010000177.1 GCA_019058135.1 Promethearchaeota archaeon
GTATTATTCTATTATTTAATTTTTAAATGAAAACATTAATATTATGTATTGGGATGAGAAAATAATTGAAAAGATATTTACAACTCATATTCATAAAAATTTTAAGATAATATATAAAACAAATTTTGGTAGATTCTATTTCTATTTCAAAGAACTTAATAAAAACGAAATAAAAGGTAGAGTTGTATTTTTTCCTTCATCTTATTAAAATTTTACTAATATTTTTTTAAACCAGTTATAAAAAATAACAATCTTAAAATTAGGAAACAATTTTTATAGATTCACCTCTTTTTTATTTCAACAAAGTAATTATATATGACTGGAAATAATTTGATAGAAAATTTACTAGTGTTTGGTGGGAAAGGAGGCGTAGGAAAAAGTTCTATTAGCAGTGCGACTGCGGTTAAAGTATCTGATTTATTACCAAATAAAAAGATTCTTTTGATTTCTTTTGATATTGCTCACAATTTGACAGATTTATTTGGAATTAAGATAGGGAACAATATAACTCCCATAAAAGATAATCTATGGGCAATCGAACCAGATCCTCATATTTATGCTGAAAAATATACAAAAGAATTTGCTGAAAAGTCAAGAAAATTAATGAAAATGACTCCTATTGTGAATTTAATTCCAAAATTGGAAGAATACATTGATAATACCTTTAATGCAGATTCAATTCCGGTCGCTTTAAAAAATGCTATTTTTTTCCAACAAATTTTAGACGCAGAAGATACTTCTCAAAACCTTCAATTCGATATAATTATCTGTGATTTTCCACCAACGGCTAATATGATAGCTCTCTTTGAAATTCCTGAAGACCATGTTAAAGGTATTATGAAATATAGCTTACGCATCATATCAGAAATTCGAAAGGCTATGCAAAAATTTACTAAAGCTGCAAAATTTTTATTTCCATTTGGGAGGGGCTCCACTGAAGAACGAAAGGGACTTGTTGAAGAACTTTTGGAAATGTTAAATGAAATTGAGGAAAGAGGGGAAAGAATTGCCGATCTGATTAAGAATTATGGCTCCTTAAGGTTGGTTTCTATCGCCGAAAAACCAAGTTATGAAGAAATTAAAAGAGCATATGAACTAACTCAGAAATATATTAACACCGACGGGATTCATATAAATATGTTGATTCCAGAAGATGCAGCAGATCATTGCAATTTTTGTAAAAATAAACGTCAAAAACAGCAGAAATATATTAAACAAATTGAACAAGAATTTAAAAATTTAAAAATTTGGAAATCTAATTCATTGGGAATTGAACCAATCGGAATAGATAGATTAAGAACCTTAGCAGATGAGATCTACTCTTCTATAAACGATGTAAATGAGATATTAAATCCTTTAAAAAAATCGAAATAAAATTAAAATTCGATTGAATATATTGAAATACATCATAAATTAAATTATATTTTCTTTTCAAAATTTGAAAAGTAAAATAAATAATTTACTTAGGGAAACAAAATGGTCGAAAAGAAATTAAATGATTACATGCATGGATTCATTGTAGATATTTGCAATAAAATCGGACCACGGGAAGCTGGTACGAAACAAGAAGAGCTTGCAGGCAATAAAATTGAAGAGGAGTTAAAAAAATTTTGTGATGAAACGCATCAAGAAGAGTTTATATGTAGTCCGACAGCTTTTTTGGGTTTTGTCAGATATGGAGCCATAATGGCATTGTTTTCAGTCATATTTTATTGGCTCTCTCTTTTAGTTGATCTTGGATGGCTCCAAATAGATAATATCTTTAGTTTAATTTTCCTGGTTATTGCAGTAATATTACTTGGAATTACGGTTCCATACTTTATCTTCGAAATAATAAGATACTTTGAATTTTACGATTTCATGTTCCCAAAAAAAAAAATCGAAAAATGTTATTGGAACGATAAATCCAACAGATAAAGTTAAAAATACAATAATCTTTTCTGGACATCATGATTCTGCTTATGAATTTAATTTATTCTATTATTTAAAAAGAATAGGGCAATTGATGATCAATATCGGATTACTTGAAGTGTTTTTGCTCTTTTTTTTGGTTGTTTTGAAATTAATTTTTTATTTCTTACCTATAGATATAACGATGATCTTTTTTGGGTTCGGCATAGCCTTTTTAACTCTATTACCCGTCGCAGTTCTTTTTATGTTTTTTCATAGCTATAATCCAGTCTTGGGAGCATTTGATAATTTATCAGGAGTAGTGATTTTACTTGGGATTGGTAAATATTTATATGAAAATAAAAATAATGAGGAAATCTTTCCAAAACACACAAAGATCCATTTAGTATCCTTTGCTGCAGAAGAAGCGGGACTAAGAGGCTCAAAACGTTATGTAAAAGCGCATTATAATGAATTGAAAGAAAATGGCACAATAATTGTCAATATGGATGGAATTGCTAAAACCGATAAATTATTGATAATTAGTAAAGAACCATTTATTGGTGCTAAATATAACCCAGAAATTTATAACC
This sequence comes from Promethearchaeota archaeon, assembly GCA_019058135.1. GTDB lineage: Archaea > Asgardarchaeota > Lokiarchaeia > Sigyniarchaeales > SOKP01 > 6H3-1. The sequence goes on from JAHLWE010000177.1 coordinate 2,484, forward strand.
CAATATTAAAAATAGCGAGCGATTTAAAATTAAATATTAAAACTGGTCCTCTCTCTTTTGGTGCAACTGATGGAGCTGCTTTTGTTCGTAAAGGATTACCTGCTGTGACAATATCTGGACTTGATCTTAAAGAAGAGCTCCCACCCTTTTATCATACTAGAGAAGATACACCAGAAGTTGTTGATAAAGAATCTTTGGGACAAGTATTAGATATCTGCTTAAATTATATAAAATTGATAGATTCATCTAATTAATTTCTAACTTTTCTTCCTTATTACCGGGACTTGTAAATCTGATTTGTAGATCATTTGAAGAGACGTCTAATTCGCTCAATTATTTCTAAAATCCACGGAGAATCTTCAAATTATTAAAATTATAACCTTAGAATAATTAAAAAAAAATAAAAAAATGAAAAAAAATTAAGTTCCCTCGGCATAGCCATGAATATAGTTATATTGTTCTTCAGTTAATTTATCAATTTTAATTCCCATAGATTGCAATTTAAGATAACCTATTTGATCAACAATATCCTCTGGGATCGTTATCATTCCCGGCTTTAAATCTTGCTTATTTTTCACTATATATTCTGAAACTAATGCTTGTAATGCAAAACTCATATCCATCACTTCACTTGGGTGTCCTTCTGAGATAACCAAGTTGGCAAGCCTACCTTGAGCTAAAAGGTAAACACGATTTCCACTAGGTAAAGTAAATTCCTCTACATCTTGTCGAATAGGTTTTACACTTTTTGCAAATTCTCTCAACTTCGCTACATTTATTTCGACATCGAAATGACCTAAATTCCCCAAGATAAGACCATCTTTAAAATCTTTAAAATGTCTCTCATCAATAACATTTTTACATCCAGTAGCTGTGAAAATAATATCTGCATTTTTTACTGCCTCATCTATAGGTATAACATTATAGCCAGTATATTTTGCTTTTAATGCTTTAATTGGGTCTACTTCTGTAACAGTCACATTAGCTCCCAATCCTCTTGCTCTAAGTGCCATTCCAGAGCTGCAATGACCAAATCCTGCAATTACGCAATTTTTTCCTGCCATTAATATATGCATTCCGTCAATTGCGGAAATAATACCTTGACCAGTTCCCAGTTCATTATCAAACTGATTCTTGCATCTTGCATCATTTACAGGAAAAAGTGGAACCTTTAATGCTCCATGTTTTTCCATAGCTTTAAATCGCTTTACTCCGGTTGTAGTTTCTTCTTGACATCCCCAGAAAGTTCCTAATTCAAGTAAATTGGGATATTCTTGGTGTGCAGTTACGATAAGATCCGCTCCATCATCAATAAGAATATTTGGTTTTAAATCTAGACATTGCCTTATACACCAATAGAATTCTTCATTAGTATTTCCATGCCATGCGAAAACATTAACTCCCTCTTCTGCTAAGGCTGCAGCAACATCATCTTGTGTAGATAGTGGGTTTGATCCACATAACGCTACTTCTGCCCCTCCAGCCATTAAAGTTCGAGCTAAAATTCCCGTCTCCTTCGTTATATGAAGGCATCCAGCAATTGTAACTCCCTTAAGCGTTTTTTCTTTTTCGAAACGTTCTCTTATTACTTTAGCTACTACTGGCATTTTCCGTTCGGCAATATATAATGCTTCTTTCCCTTTTTCCGCTAAACTCTCATCTGCAACTTTATATTTTACCATAATTTAACCACTTTCTTATTTTGAAATTTTTTTTATTAGTTTAATTATTTAATGATAATATTTAAATATAATTTTACAAAAATCATACATAATAGGAGATATATTTACACAATTAATTAATTGAATTAGTATGGAAAATATCAAGATTCAAATTAAACATATAAAACTATTAAAAAAGTTAAATTCTAAGACAAAACCAATAATATCAAAGATTTCCAAAGATTTAAAACTAGCTAGAAAAACAATTATAAATAATTTCAATAATTTAAAGTTAAATAATATAATTAATAATTTTACAATCAATATTAATCCCCATATACAACCAAACTTAAAATATATTATCGTAGAGATCAAGACAAATCCAAATGAACCACAAATTTTGGAGGAATTATTAAAAATCCCCCAATTAAAAATGTTAGACGGCATTTTAGGAGAATTTTCACTAATTGGACTTTTTATTTTTAAAAATACTGATGAATTTAACAAGGTGTTAAATTTATTAGATAAAGTGCTAGCAAATTCGAGTTTTAAAAAATATCAGATCGTAGATACTATAAAAGTATTTAAAACAAATGGTATTAAATTGTCTGAAGTCAATTTAAATCAAAGTTATAAAGTAGATGAAATTGATTATTTAATCCTGAAAATACTTCAGCAAGATCAAGGCTTAAAATTAATTTCTACTTATGAAATTACTAAAATCTTTAAAAGAAATTATAATAAAGAAATATCTCAATCAACTATATATCATAGGATAAAAAAACTTGAAGATTATGGCATTATTCTTAATTATGCGATTAATTTTAACCCCAAAAAAATAGGATATAATGGAAAATTTATCGTACGAATTAAACCAAAAGATTCTTCAAAATATAATGAAATCGCATTGAAATTAGAGAAAAAAGAAGAAATAACTGACTTATTTAGGATTGGAGAACAATATGGATTATTTGCTGTAATTAGAGTTAAAGAAATTGAGAATTTTGGTAAATTCATGAAAGGACTTTATGATTCTGAAGAAATTGAAGATACTTTTACAACCTTTATATTGGATGAGCACAAAAGTTATCAAAATTTTGTAATTTGATAAATTAAATTAAAAAAAATTGTAATTCAACTCTTTTTTGGAATAGAAATGATAGAAAATCTCTCTGTATTATATTCACAGAAGTAACAAATATCTTTTTAAACATCATTATCATTTTTATATTCATGTCTTCCAACAAAAAATTTTTTAGCCATATCTATTCAGAATTAGTGCTAGTTTCAATTATGTTCTTATATTTCTTGTAATTATGTTCAGATTTCCTTGAGGCAATATATGCTCTAAATTTAATCGAAGTCGAATTAAATGAAAATGTCTTGGCACTCCTGTTTTTTTTATCACCAGCCATTCTCTTTCTTTTTAGAAAAGGCTTCCCGGACAAATTGATGGTAATAATTGGAGAAATTATGATTGTCTGCAGAGTTATAGAAGTAATGCTTGAAGTTCAACTTAAAATGATAATCTCAGGACTTGGTGTTAGGTGTTTCCTGATTTTTTTCCAGTATTTCTTCAGAAAAAAGATTTACGTACCTAGGAGCAAGATAGCAAGACATTAGGTCTGGGACTCGGTTTTGCCATTGTATCTTTAATTTTATTTAGAACTCTAGGTACTGGACTTGATCTTTCTACTTATAGTTGGTTTCAGTGTATAAGTTGGATTCTGGCTGTAATAGCTGCAATTATGATAATTAATCAGCTAAATATAGGACGAAATATAAAAATTGAAGAGACAATAATAAATGAAAAACCAGCTAGTATATGGAAAGTTTTAGGCTTGACTCTTGGGTTAATTAGCATTTTTGTATTGATTTATTTTTCATTCTCTAGTCCTACAGTAATTACCAGATGGACAGAATTTGATTATGTTGCAATTTTAGTTATACTAATAATTATAATTGCTCTATTTACTATATTTACAATATTTAAACCAGAGTTTTTTGTAAAAATTAAACTTTGGATTATTTTACTTTGGAACGGTTTATTCGTACTAACCCTAGTATTAACAATATATGGTCATCAAATATCTTTCCCTCCTATTGAAGGCGCCTATCCAGTTGTTGTTCCTCCAACCAATATAATACAGCAAATACCGGTAATCCTAATGTTAATTCTATCACCTATATTTTTAATTGATTTCACGCTCTTATCAAGAGAGTTAATAAAAAGCAGACCTTCTACATGGAAAATGGGTGGAAGTTTTACTATAGCTTCAGGATTTTTCATAATAATGGTCTTCTCGGCTGTATTTACAATAGTGTCGGATTACATCCCCTTAGTTGGTCCTTTTTTTAGAGATATGATTTGGTTTGTGTTTCTAATAGTTGGAATTATTTTTGTTTTACCGGTCCTTCTCATAAAGAAATCCTCGTTGATTTTCAAAAAAGCTATAAATGGTATGAAGCCCCAAATAATTATTATAGTAATATTAGGAATTATTAGTATAGGAACAATTGTTAGCGCAATCATAACTGAACCATATTCAATTGAACAAGCAACGCCAGAAAATTCCATAAAAGTCTTATCTTATAATATCCAACAAGGAATTAATGAGCAAGCCAATAAAGACTTTGATAGCCAATTAAATGTAATTATACAAGCAGATCCCGATATTATTGGACTGCAAGAATCAGATACGTGCAGAATTTCAAGTGGAAATTCGGATATAGTAAGATACATGAATAGTAAATTAAAAATATATTCATATTTTGGACCAAAAACTGTTACAGGAACCTTTGGATTGGTATTGCTCTCGAAATATCCGATCGAAAACGCTATGACATTTTATATGTATAGTGAAGGAGGCGAGCAAACTGCGACAATACAAGCAGAAATAACAGTCGGAACAACCACATTTAATATATTCATAACTCATCTTGGAAATTATGTTAATACTTCAGTTAGTCGAGCTCAAATAATTCAGCAAGAAAATATTATAAGTAGGATAGAAGGAAAAAGCAATGTAATATTAATGGGTGATTTTAATTTCATTCCGAATACTGAACAATACAATATTACAACTGCCATTTTAAATGATTGTTGGGAAGTTGCAGATAATTCAATTCTGGGAACACTCCCCACATCTTGGATCCCTCGATTACCAGCAGAGAGAATAGACCATGTATTTGTATCTCCTGGAACAACTGTGTCCTCATGTCGATATTTTGGAGGAACTGCCTCAAATCACCCTGCAATTATGGTGGAAATCCAACTCTAAAAACTATCTTTAATTCGAAATAATTTTAAATCGTAAAATTTATTTTTTTTTCCTTACATCATTCTTTAATAAGATGAAAGGTTTTTTCGAAATTTTAAATTTCAAGGGCGGGTTAGGAAAAATCTCCCGTATGAATCTAATTCAAGGAAAAAAAGGATATATTCATACTCCAAAATTGATAGTTCCTTTAAATGATTTATTATTTAATGATAAAGAACTATTAGATTTTCTGAAAAATTATGATCTTTTTAAAATTTTAAATCTTGATGAATTAAAAGAAATTAATTTTTTCCATGAGCCATTTTTTAAGGATAAGGGATTCTTTTTTTCCAATAGTGGGACATTTGAGACCTTTCAAGACAATTTGGAATTTGAAAATTCATTTCCTATTATTCCATTTAATGTCCCAATTACTGCGATGAGTCTTGGTTTTGCAATTGCTGAAATACAAAATTATCTATCACAATGTGATAACCTCTTAGAAAAGTATCAAAATTTTGATTTTGGTCTTAGTATTAAGTTTTTTGATAATATATCTTTATTAGATTACTATGTTGAGTTTATTAAAAAGCATGAAAACATCAAAGCACTAAATTTTTTAGATCTTTTTGATAATTTAAAGAATTTTCGAAATATCCTAAAAGTTATTGTATCATTCAGAAATAATGTTGATAATAATCTTCTATATATTGCTTCAGGGAAAATCTTACCTAAGTATTATCCAATGCTTGTTTATTTAGGATTTGATGTTATTGATGCAACCTATTTATTTTTTCTATCATGTGGTAATTTTTATAATCTTGATGAGAAGCTTATTCCTTTATATAAAATGAGATTTTTGCCTTGTTCTTGTAAGTTTTGTCAATCTACCTCATTAGATATGCTACAACAAAAAAAAAATGAAGAAAATTTGGTGTTTTTATATAGACATAACCTCTTATCAGCATTATCTTATATGAATAAAGTTAAACAATATTTAACCACCGAAGACTTTAGAGAATTAGTTGAAAAATCCTCTTTAAATGATTCCTACTTAACATCCATGTTAAAAGTATTAGATAGAGAATATTTTGATACTATTAGACAATACACACCTCTATATCAAAAACTAAAGAAAATTAGTTGTCCCAGTGAACTCTCATTTCACCGCCCAGATTTTCATGAATTTAGACAACGTGTCGTAAATAATTTTACACCAGAGGAATTTACCAATTTAATTGTGTTATTTCCTTGTTCGGCAAAAAAACCATACTCGAGTTCTAAATCTCACAAAAAATTAATGCGTATCCTAAGAGATACTGCTAAGTCTAAATTTCCTAATATCCAAGAATTTATTTTAACTTCTCCCTTAGGAGTTATTCCAAGACAATTAGAATCTATTTACCCTGCAAATTCATATGATATATCGGTAACTGGTTTATGGAGTCAAGAAGAAATACAAATCACTTCAGAAATGTTAATAAATCTTTTATCTAAATACCCAAAATCTATTTCTATTATTGCTCATGTTGATAGCAATTATATTCCAATTGTTGAGAGAGTTCAAGAACATTTAAAATTAAATATATTCTACACCAATACTTCAATGGGAGTAACTGAAAAAAATTCTTTAATTTCTTTACAAGAAATGATTGAAAAATTTATCAGAACATTCGATGCAAAGGAAAAAACCCCGATTTTAAATAAAAAAACAAGTTCAGAAACTAGAAAAATTTCGGCAATAATAGATTATTATTTCGGTAAAAACTTAAGTAAGGAAATAATAACAAAAAATGTTAAAATAATCAGACATAAAAATAAAGATCTTCAATTTGTCTATGATAAGAATACAAACAAATTGATTGGAAAATTTCGGCAATCAACAGGTCAAATTTTCTTAACAGTTCAATCTGTGGAGGACCTTTTACCTTTAGAAAAAATTAATAATTTTATTGTTTTTAATGGAGATCTCATAAAAGGTAATACCATTTTTCGACCGGGTATATTAGAATATGGTTCGGACTTACAACCTAACGATTTAGTTGTCATATTAAATAATTCAAGGGATAAAGTTATTGGAATGGGCACAATGTTAGTTGGAACTGATTTTATTAAAAATTCAAAAACAGGGAGAATTGTTGATATCTATGAATCAAATAAATAAACAACCCATAATACAAGAGAAAATAAGAAAAATTAGGCAAGATACAATTAAAAAAGTCAAAATTAGATCTCCTAATAATGATTTGAATAAACCAGTTGCTTTTTGGACAAAACCAGATCGATTATTAAATGAAGTAGGAAATGAATTAACTATTATTTTGAGAACTCGTGGATGTGAATGGGCTTTAGGAGATAATGGGGGGTGTTCAATGTGCGGATATATTAGAGATGCAAATATTGACCATGTTAATTCCCAAAATATTATAAATCAATTCGATTTTGCATTTCAAAACTCTTTAGATAAGATCCAAAATGATTCAAGACCATTTATTGTCAAAATCTTTAATTCGGGAAGTTTTTTAGACGACACCGAAATGCCTAAAACAGCTAGGGAGTATGTATATAAAAAAATTGCTCAGACTAAAAATATAAAAGAACTTGTAATAGAATCACGTTCAGAATATATAAACCACGAAAATATGGATAAAATAAAAAATTTTTTGCCAAATAAATATATAGAAGTTGGTATTGGCTTAGAAACCGTAAATGATTATATTCGAATTAATTATATAAATAAAGGTTTTAAATTCAATGATTTCCAAGAAGTTCTTAAGATATGCAGAAAATATAAGGTTGGAGTAAAAGCATATCTTTTATTTAAACCACCCTTTCTTTCAGAACAAGCTGCAATAGATGACTGTAAAAAATCAATCAAAAAACTGTTAGAAATAAAAATTAATTCTATTTCAATAAATCCAGTTAATATTCAAAAAGGAACCCTAGTAGAATATCTCTGGTTTCAAAATAGATATAGACCTCCATGGATATATTCGATTATTACTTGTTTAAAAGAATCTTTACAAGATAAAAACTTTGAAACAACTCGAATCTTGTGTGATCCATCTGGAGCAGGAACAAATCGTGGGGTTCATAACTGTCTTAATTCAGACTGTAATAAACAAAATTTAGAAATCATTAAAAATTTCACATTATCCCAAGATATAAATGAGTTAAATTATTCACCCCAATGCTTTTGTAAGAAACGATATGAACTCAATTTACTTCAGTAAAATCTATATTTTAAAGACATAATAAAAAATGGTATTTTTTAAAGATAAAATGATTTGGGAATAAAAATAAAATTGTCGGATAATAGTGAAAATTAAATTAAATTAACACGAATAATTTAATGACATATATTTTTCTTTAATATTAGTTTAATACCATTAATTAGATGTAAGAACTTCAGAGATAAAACCTACTCAAATTTTTGTTCCTATTCTACCTTTTCATAAAATTTAAATAAAAAAGTGCTTACTCATAAGTTATTCATTCTAACAATACTTTTGCATTCCCCTTATATGACTTGGATCAAATTAAACTTAAATTTCATTGGAACTTCCAAAAAAAACCAGATTTTTAGGTCAAGAGCATTCAAAAAGGGACAATTTAATATTTATAGTCCAGTATTCGATAAAAAAATGAATATGATTGGACATATAAAAGATGTTTTTGGTCCGGTAGATGTGCCATTTGTTTCAATTCAACTGGATACAAACACTAAACAAGTTGATTTTGACTTCTCCTCTGAATCTCTTTTTACAAAAAAGAAGAAATCAAGAAAAAAGTAGTTTATTTTAAAAAAAATTATCCCCCCAAAATTAAAAAAGGTGTTAAAAAACATCGGAACTTGGAAATTAAAATTTAAAAATCAATCTATATTTGATGATATTTGCCCTGAATGTGATAGTAAACGAATTATTTATGATGAAAATAGAGGACAAATGATTTGTGAATATTGTGGACTTGTAATAAAAGAAAAATACATTGATAAAGGTCCAGAGTGGCGAGCTTTTGACGCAGATCAAAAAAAGAAACGCACACGTGTGGGAGCTCCTATGACGTATCTCATCCATGATATGGGGCTCAGCACAATGATTGACTGGAAAAATAAAGATATTTTTGGAAAAGAAATACCAGCTAAACTTCGAGGGCAAATTTATCGGTTAAGAAAATGGCAAAGTAGAATACGTGTATCGGATGCTACAGAGCGAAATCTAACATTTGCATTAAGTGAATTAGATAGAATGGCATCAAATTTAGATTTACCTAAAAATTTAAGGGAAACTGCCGCGAAAGTCTATCGTGATGCAGTAGATGCTCATCTAATACGTGGAAGAAGTATTGAGGGCGTTGCTGCAGCTTCCTTGTATGCAGCGTGTAGAATATATAAAATACCAAGAACTCTAAACGAAATTTCTGAAATTGCAAGAGTAAATAAAAAAGAGATTGGGCGCTCCTTCAGATTTATCTCCAATGAATTAAACTTAAATCTGAATCCAACAAAACCTTTTGATTATATAACACGCTTTACCTCTGAACTAAAATTGTCTCAAAGCTGTCAAAAAATTGCAATGAAAATTATCGAAATTGCAGAATCTCGAGGTTTAATTTCAGGACGTGGCCCAACTGGAGTCGCTGCTGCAGCTATCTATTTCGCTTCTATTTTATCGAAAGAAAAACGCACCCAAAGGGATATTGCTCGAATTAGTCAAGTCACAGAGGTAACAGTCAGGAATAGATATAAAGAATTAGCTGAAAATTTGAATTTTAAACTTCCTTTCAGAAGAAATACCTATTAAAAAAGAGAAGTGATTTTTGACTTTCTTGTAATGCCACAAAATATCTTAACTCCAATAATTTTCTTCAAAAAAAAAGAAGGCTATGAATTTTAATTCTTAATTTAATTTACGTCTTTCATTTAAATATTATCTTCATATTCTTTTATTTTAAAAGGAAGATTAAATTTGATTAGCTCAAAGCTATAATAATAGAAAATTTAGTCTCAAGAAAGTTAAGAAAAAATGAATGGAGAAAATATCAAATTGATTAAGGATTTACTTAATCTAGATGATATTAATGAGGAAAGTGTTATTAAATTCTTAAAGCATATGAAATATACTAAAGAAATTAAAAAATCACATGAAATTATATCAGATCATGATCCAACTCGAATTTTGGCAGCGGCAGCCATATTTATGGCAAGTAAATTGTCAAAAGAAAAAAATATATCGGATATATCTATTCAAAAACGTTTTAGAGAATTAATAAGGAGTTTAAATATAAAACTCTAATTTTTAAAAAATCAACTTTAATTTTTTTATAAATCTCAGTTTAACCTTCATTTTTATTACATCTCCTTTAAAGAATATAGCTTAGCATAAAATTCTGATTCAGCATAAATTTATCCAATATCTCATTTTCTTCGCATTATATTACCTTCATATTATACAGTTTAAAAAAATCGATCAAAGTTGATTTAATTATAACATTATCGAAAATTTAAATTAAAATTTAGTCTGTTTAATTATGCTCATAACCCAGAAAATGGTCGATGAACTTTTAAAAAAAATTAAAAAGACCTTTCCAAATTTTATTGCTGGAGTTTTATCCGATGAGAATGGATTTCCAATTGCATCAAGGATTCCTAAAAAATTAAATATTAATGAGGATTTTCTTGCACTAAGTGCTATTTGTGAAAATAATTTTATGGACTTCTCAAGATATACAAAAATTGTGAAAGAAATTGGAAAAAAAGAGAAAATAAAATTGTTGGTTTTATTAAAGAAATCAGCAAAATATTCGTACAAATTTAAACAGTTAAATGAAATACTCTCTAAACAATCTCTTTTCTAAAAATATGGTTAAATTTTTTAACCTCCTCCTCCTAAATAGTATAATAAAGTTAGTTGTTTATTTATTATATTAGGGTTTTTAAATAAAGAAAAGAAAACTTATTTGAAGTTCCAATTTAAAGATAAGGGAGTAATTAGGATTTGAGTTTTGCTATAGACCGTTCAAAAGATGAACGTAATCTCAAATTAATACTTGAGAAAATAATGAATTCTACAATCGGAATTAGACACGTTATTTTGATGGATAGTTCTGGAATAACTCTAATGAGTGTTTCAAAATTTGCAGTTGAGGGAGTGGAAGGAACGGTTGAGAGAATTGGTGCTATTGGAGGGGCAGTATTTCAAGCAGGAGAAGAACAAGGAGAAATTTTGGGGTTTGGTAAAATAAAAATTCAAATAACTGAATATGATAAAGGTTTTCTATTTGGTATGAAACTTAATGATGGAATTGCTTGCGTTGTTACAGATGTGGATGTCCAAATAGGTATTTTAAAAATGATATTACAAAAATGGGCTCCTAAAATAAAAGAAGTATTAAAAAGATATTTATATACTGACCAAAAAGTTATTAGCAGCGAGCTCAAATCTTTATTTGGTTCTGAAGATTTTAAATTTATATAAATACTCTTTTTTAAGAAAAAGGGAGCATAGATTTAGCCCAAAACACTAACACATTTTCTCATTTTTAGGATTTTCCATAAATCAAAAAAGTTCTCTCGTGCAGGGCTTTAAACTCTATGCTATATTAGGGAAAATAACCATGTTGCAACGCTGGGTACTGGCTCCATATCATTATATTGGATACACTCCATCATTCAATCAAGAGCCCATTTTCTATTGCAGTAATTTCTGATTATACACTCAGGATGTCTACATTATTATGCACACATAGTCATAAGTTTGTCGTACGTGTCCTCGATAAATGTATAATAGCTCCGTCATCGAGTCCCTATTACTTTATTATCTTGTAATAATATAAATTTACTGAAAAAATATAAGGATATTTTGCTAAATAAATAAAAAAAATAAATTAATTTAAAATTTTATTCCATTAAATGTCTTAATCAAGTTTTATTCTATTTATTTCCATATTTTTTAAATAACTGTATTCCAATAATTATAATTGCAACGCTAACTATTGATATAAATGTAAAATCTATCAAAAGATTTTCACTTGTTAATGGGGCGCCCCCGAAAATCGATGCTAAAGCATCTACTACGTAATAACTTGGGAGGAACATTGCTATTATTCTAGTGGTGTCAGTTATTGGTATAAAAGTTCCAAAAAACATCTGAGGAAGAATGAAAATGAATGAAATTCCAGTAGCGGCTCCAGCGCTTTTCGCAATTGTTGCTGTAATAAGTCCTAATCCCACTGAACATAGTGAAAATAATGCAATTATAAGAAATGCTAAAATAAATCCGACAACATCACTGAGTGGCCTAAAACCAAAAAAAAGAGCCATTACCAAAACTATTACCACTTGTAAAATGGCTATAAACATATTTGATATCATATGACTTCCCATGAATTCACCAGACGTCATAGGTGTTACATTAATTCTTTTTAGCAATCCTTGTTCCCGTTGTTCGGTAAAAGACATAGCTACGGTCATTATTATAAAAATACAAGCATAAGAGATTAAACCAGGTGTCATTACACTAAAATCCATTCCAAGTGCAGGATCTCCAAAAGATATTCCAAATGTTAATGTAAGGACTGCAGGGAACAATAGCATTAAAAACAAATAAGCTGGTTCTCTAATCAACTTTTTCAGCTCCATTTTTACAAGAGCCATTATTCTTTGTAGATTCATTTTATATTCCCTCCACTATTCTTCTCCCAGTTATTTTCATAAACACCTCCTCTAAATTTTTAGATTCATACTTTTCCATTAATTCTTTAGGAGATCCAAGTGCTATCAGTTCTCCATAATCAATAATACCTACTCTATCACTGAGAGCTTCCGCTTCTTCGATATAATGAGTTGTTAGGATAACTGTTTTATTTTGATTTTTGAGGGAACCAATAAATTCCCAAGTTGAACGACGGACACGAGGATCCATACCTACCGTAGGTTCATCAAGAAATGCAATTTCTGGATCGCTGATTAATGCTATTATCACATTTAATTTTCTACGCATGCCTCCACTATAACCTTTTGTCTTCCTTTTACTGGCTTCAGTTAAGTCTAATAATTCTAAAAGTTTATCAGTACGTTCTTTTATTTTTTTCTTAGGCATTGCGTGTAGATTTCCGAAGAGTTCTATATTTTCCCTAGCATTTAGAAATTTAAAAACTGCAGGTTCTTGGGGGCATACACCAATTAACTCTTTAACCTTTTTTAGATTTTTTCTTACATCATAACCACCAACAATAGCAGTTCCTTTTGTTGGTTTTAATAACCCACAAAGTACGTTTATTGTTGTAGTCTTACCAGCACCATTAGGTCCCAAAAGGCCAAAAAGTTCGCCTTTTTTTATTTCAAGGTTCAATCCATTGACGGCAGTAACGTCTTCAAATTGTTTTACGAGATCTTTGATTATTATTGCTGAATTATTATCTGGATCGAATACATCCTCAGGTTTTTGTGGTTTATCTTTAATGTTTGATTTTGATGACATTTTTTATCTACTCCATGATTTTATCAATGATCTCATAAACTATTCTTTATCAATAGAATCTAGTCCAGCTAATCCCAAAGCAGCCACACCTATGCCGAGCAGTACAACA
>JAHLWE010000178.1 GCA_019058135.1 Promethearchaeota archaeon
ACAATATCCAACTTGGAGATTAAGTTTTAGTATGATGGGTTCTCTGTTTTACCAAAGAATTCTTCATAGGCTTTTCTATCATCTTCAGAGATTTTTTTATGCATTTCAGATTTCTCCACGACAATTGGAGCCAGTTCACTCTCTGAATGATGGATTTTTTTAATTATTTTATATTCTTACTTGCTTTTAAATTTATATTCATAATCACAGGCTATAAAGTATAATATCTTTTTCCCTTTTATTGGAATCAAAATATTATTACACTTTGGACAAAATTGCACTTGTCTCCACCTAACGTCTTCTATTTTGAATTCTTTTTTTTATCCACAATTAATATTTTAATTAACTTACTTTTTATATAAATAATTATTTTTAAATTTATCCAATACTAACCATAAAATTTATAACCTAAAAAATTTTTATAGCAAATCCGGTATATAAAATTTGCTATTTTTTATTATTAATGAACGATCAATCTTTATTTCAAATTAAAATATTTTTTTAAGATTATTTTCATTATTTATAATTATGTTAGTAATAGCACACAGAGGTGCAAGTCGTGAAGCACCTGAAAATACTTTAATTGCGTTTTCTAAAGCTGTGGAGATTGGGGCTGATTACATCGAATTTGATATTCGTTTAACCAACGATAATACAATTATCATAATGCATGATGAGAATACTGAAAGAACAACAGGTTATGATGGATTAATTAAAAATATGACACTCAGTGAATTAAAAAAATTAAATTGCGGTAATGAAGCAATAGATGCTGAAATTCCTACACTGGAAGAAGTTATCAATCTCAAGAGGGGAAATACAAAGCTGCAAATAGAAATATGTTCCCTTGGATTGATTGAGCCATTATATAGTCTTCTAAAAAAGTATGATTTAATGGATTTAGTATTTGTAAGTTCATTTAGATTGGAAGAATTAATTAAATTACAACGTTTAAATCCAGATATAAAATTAGCTTCACTGCATTCGCCGCAACCCGGGATATTCGAACAATTAAATCCCAATTTAAAATCAGAATCACTTCAAACAAATAAGCCTGGTTGGGTTTTGGATTCCAAATATCGGAAAGCAATAGTTGATTTTGCAGTTAGACATAAATTTTATGCGATTCATCCTTATTTTTTTTTTGCTGATGAGGAAATGATTAACTATACTCATGAAAATAATATTTTATTCAGCGTATGGACTGTAAATAGAAAATACTTATTGAATAAGTATATTAAAATGGGAGTAGATGGAATTTTTACAGATAATCCTAGACTCCTAATAAAATTATTAAAAGAAATTTAAAATGATAAATAATTTAATTGAAACACTGAGACGGAAAACCAGATTTTCTAATATATTTAAATATTTTATACTGCTAAGATAAACGTAAGTAACTAAATTTTTATGTATTAATAGTCAAATTTAAGTAGGTTTATAGATCAATATGAAAAAAATACTTATTATAGATGATGAACGCGATACCGTAAGGCTGACAAAAAAGATTCTCGAGGATGATGACTTCGATGTTATACCTTCCTATGATGGGAATGAAGCACTAGAAATAATCGAGCAAAAATACAATGATATTGATTTAATTCTCTTAGATATTATGATGCCAGAGAAATCTGGTTTTTCTGTGTTAGAGGATTTAAAAAATGATGAACGATTTAAAAACATCCCTGTTATTTGTTTTACAATAAAAAATTTTAATGAAGATATTCAAAAAGCTAAAAAGTTGGGTGCTTGCGGATATTTAGTCAAGCCGTTTTCTGGGAATCAATTAATAAATTATGTGAAAGATAAACTTAACTTAAATTGAATTATTGCGAAATATCATAAAAAAATCATTAGTTTTCTATTTCTTCTATTCCCTTATAGGTTCCAGTAAGTGGCTTCCCGGGGGATCCTTGATAAAAGAGCTCATTCAGTTTCCCTTTCCAATGCTTGTGAATTACCGTATTTGGAAAAATTACGTAATTTTTATCAATTAAAGCTCCACATCCTGAAATATTTCCTGGATAAATTACTGAATTTTCATTGATTTTAACTACAAACATATTAAGCCAGCCAAAAATTGAATTAACTGAATGAGACGACACTGCCGTTGAAGGATACATAAAAACATTATCTTGAATATCAGTAAATTCTAATCCCACAAAGACATCTTCCATTATAACATTTTTACCAATTTTATTATGGCCGATTCTTCTTAAAGCCCTATTGAGTAACCAAGGAAATGGTGATTTCCCAGATAGCCATACAGGAAATTTAATTATAAATCCTCTTAAATGATAATATTTAATTAAACGAGTTTCAGGAGTTTCTTTATCTATAAACATTCTTGGAAAAACTCCTTCTTGAGCGGGACTTTTTTTATTCCATCCCCTAACTAAAATTGCAGCAAATTCAATTAATAAAATGATATAAATATAAAGAAGCAATAAAAACAATGAAGGAATAAATAAAAACATCCATATTATTTCTACAGATAATATATTCGTTATGAAGAGGTATAAAAGAAAGAGCCCCATACAAGGATAAAGTGGAATTACAAAACTAAGCATATTTAATCCAAAATATGTTAAAACCGGTAATTCTACTGTTTGTTCTTTTTGTTCCGCTTCCTTTCTTTCTTCGCTTATGTTTTCCATTGAATATATTTTGTTTACCAATTTTAAAATATTTTCTATTTTTTAATTTTATTCAATTCAGAGTTTTTATAAAATATTTTAAACATTCCAACCCTATCAATTATCATGATCGACCCTTTGACCATATTTTCAGGAATTACTTTGTCAATTATAGCAGCTTTTTGTTTTAATTATTCTATTATTTTAAATAAGAAAGGCCTTTTACAAGGATTACCTGATATCAACTTTGATCAAGGAGTAAAAAGTGTTGTAAAATCATTTATTTCATTTTTTAAAAATAGAGATTGGACAATTGGGTTTTTTTTAGGGGTCATTGGGTATTTACCATATCTCATTTCTATGAATTTAGTGGGAATTGTTGTTACACAACCAGTAACAAGCGTTGGTTTAGTTGTATTAGTTTATTTTGCTCATAAAAAGTTGAATGAAAAAATTGGTTATACTGAAATCGCTTCATTTGCTTTAATGATTGGGGGCACAATTCTTATTGCTTTTGCTCAAGTTTCTGATATTTTTATTGAGATTTTAAACATCGCATTATCGTTAATTCTTTTTAACTTACTATTAATTGGGATTTCAATATGTTTATACTTTGTTGCTTTAAAGTATAAAGGTAAAGGTATCGAAAGTGTTTTAATTATGATAATTGGCGGGATGATAACTGCAATTGGTTCAATACTCTCGGGTGCTTTAATATTAACATTAAATAGTGGCGTATTTTTTACAATTCCTCTATTAGGGATCCTTGAAATTTTTTTTGGTATCTTTTGGTTTGAAGTTTACCATATATGGGCGTTTATTAGCTGGTATGGATTAATTATTTTTAATATAATTGGATTTACATTTGTTCAAGCAGGATTACAGAGAGGTAAAGCAGTTTTAGTATTTCCCATATCAAATACAATAAATCTGATTATTCCTTTGGTTGCAGGATTATTTATATTTCAGCAAACTTTTCAAAATTACATATTATTCTTTCTAGGAGTAATTTCAATTATGATTGCGACAATTATTTTATCAAGATTTCAAGCAAAAATCGAAAAAATTGAAACACTCGAAAAAGAAAAGGAATAGAAATAAAAATTTCATTATATAATATATTTTTTTCCACATTCTGGAATTATAATTTTTATATCATTTAGTCTCAATGTTAAAAATAAATTAGGAAATTGTGTGTGAATTGGAAAAACAAATTTTGGATTAATTTGATTAATAATATATTCTAAATCTTTTTTTCTTGCATGTCCGGAGCAATGTACTTGATAAAAGTTTCTCTCTTCGATTTTGACCAATTTCAACCAGTTCATTAGCTTTTCATGTTCTAATTCCATTTCCGGTTCAAAAGGTTCCGATTTTGAATGAATGAAAACACTTCCTGGAACGGGATGTAAATCTATCAAACTAAAAAGCGACCAGAAAGGTAAATAAATTACGTATAATCCTTGATTGTTAGCGATTTCGTCGATGGTAATTGGCTTAACTTGATTATTTATTTCAAAATCTTGTTTTGTTTCCTCTTCAAACATATTTTTGCTTGCAGGAGAATATGTATAATCTTCTTTCTCATATAGCCCCCAACCTTTCCTTGAGAAGTAAGGAACTAAATCCTTATCTAAAGGTGGAATATTCGAATAGTCTCCCTTTATGTTATATTTCTTATCTTTTAAGGCGAAATTTAATCTTTCAATTAATTTATAAGTATTTGGCATAATTGCTAATTTTCTTCTATTATTTTTAGCTGCTTTAAATAATGAATTAATTCGACTTAAATCTCTCAAGGAACAAGCAAACATAACTAAACCATTTGTTTCTTCAATTATTTTGGTTATTTTCTCTTCTAATATATCCTCACTTTCGACCTCTCCCTTCTCTCTTGAGCCACTAATATTAGTTCCTTCACATATTAGAACATCTGGCTTGAATCTTCTTCCAATCTCTATAAAATTTAATGTTTTTTGTTTTAGATTCGATGGGCCATGCATTCTAATATCTCCTGTATATATTATACATTTATTATTTTCAATATCTTCAATTAAATATGCTCCAGCTCCAGAGGTTGAATGATCTACTTCATGAAATTTTATTTTAAATGCCCCTGAAACTTTTTTTTCACCTAAAAAATAATCCAAAGTTAATTCTTCATTTGAATTTAAAGTAATAAAGCTCCTCTCTTTCATTTCGATATCTCTTTTATATCCTCTCCTAAGTTTAGTAAGATCTGTTCTATATGGAACCAAAATAAAATTCTCCATATATTGAGTAATTCCAGAAAAAGTGTCGCTCTGAATAAATTCAAAATGATCGAGAAATTCCTTAGAGATTTTACTACTAACATTAATCACTCGGGGATCTAATATCTTTATGTCCGAAACATGATCAGAGTGAGAGTGAGTTATTAACAAATGGCTAATTTGGGGCTCACCTATAGGATCATAACCAAATCTTTTATTCCAAATTTCATAATTACGATGATAATTTTGCTTATAATCATATTTTTGTTTATTAACTTCACCTGAAATATTGAAAATATACCATTTTTCATTAAAAAAACTACAGTCTATTTTGGTTAATTTATCTCCAAATGCTTTAATAATTATATTCAATGATTCCTTAATTTCCTCCGCACCATCAAGTCCCGCTTTCTTTATAAGAGTAAATAAATTGTCTTCATCAATTTTAAAAAATGTAATAAATTTATCTAAATGTTTTTGTGTTAGATTTATTTTTTCTCGTATCCCTCCATACTCAATACTGAATACTATACTAATATTGTAGCCAAATTGTGGATTTCCATAATATTTTGCCCCAAGAACTTCTATATTTTTACAAGGAATATAAATATTTAGAAATTTATTATTATCTGATTCAATTATTCCTAGTTCTCTTACTTTTTTAGCAGCTCTTACTTTTTGCTTAAAATAATATAAATCCTCTCTATAAAGACCATGAAACGGTGTACCCAGTTTGGGTTCCGGGATAAACCCTAAAGTTATATAATCCTCAATAAGATTGAATTTTCGAGGATTTAAGAAGGTATCAAGATATTCCTTACTAAAATCTTTTCCAAAATCAAGTAGAATAGACTTTTTATTTATATTCTCAGGAGAAACAAGAATTTTGTTGCCTCCAATTTTCCCAACACCTCCCCAAAATGAAACTATTGTCATCTTTAAATACCTCTTATCAAATATATTTATAAAACCCAATTATTTATTAAATTAAACATTATATGATTAACAAATCTTCACAGACTAATAATTTATTAAAAAATTTCGCATTAATTAAAAATAAAAATGAGTAAAGACAAGGACTCTAAAGATCTTTCAGAAGAATTTATATTTGAATTTTACGAGGAAGTTGAAAATACTTCTGTAAATGGTAAGGAACTAATAAAAAAATACAATACAATAAATTTTGAACAAGAGCTAAATGAGGAACAGCTTGAGATAGTAAATAATATTAAAGGTCCAATGCTAGTAATCGCTGGAGCGGGTTCAGGTAAGACAAGAACTATTGTTTATTCTGTAGCTAGATTATTATTAAATGGAGTTCGCCCCTCTGAAATAATGCTTGTTACCTTTACTAATAAAGCAGCTAAAGAAATGATTAAACGTGTGGAAAAATTACTTGGCAAAAGACCGAAAGGAATATGGGCTGGAACTTTTCATTCCATGGCTAATCGATTTATTCGAATATATACCAAAACACTCAGCTTGAAACCAAATTATACAATAATGGATGAATCCGATGCAAATGCACTTATGAAGTTGGCAATTGATGAAATAAATGTGAAAGAAATTGAAGAACGCTTTCCAACTTCAAAAATGTGTAAGAAAATATTATCATATTCGATTAATTGTAATAAATCTATTCAAGAAGTTATACTCTGGAAATATCCGCAATTTGATAGTAATAAAATACTCACGAAATTAAATGATACATTTGAGATATACAAAAAGAAAAAAGCAAAAGATAATTTGGTTGATTTCGATGATTTATTAGTCTATTGGAATCTATTATTAGATGAAAGATCATTTGCTCAACGAATTGCAAAAAATATAAAATATATTTTAGTTGACGAATATCAAGACACAAATCATATCCAAGATGATATCATTCACAAAATAGCTTCACAAAATTCTGAACATAATATTATGGCTGTTGGAGATGATGCACAAAGTATTTACGCATTCCGAGGAGCGAATTTTCAGAATATTTTAAATTTTTCAAAAAAGTTAAGTAATTGTAAAGTTTATAAAATCACTTATAATTATCGCAGCATTCCTGAAATTCTTGATTTAGCAAATAATTCAATTCAATACAATAAAAAGCAATATAATAAAGATATGAGAGCCACTCGACGTAATGGAGTAAAGCCTTATCAAGTTAATGTAGGAGACGATGAAGATCAAGCAAAATTCATTGCCAACCAAATTTTAACATTGCGTTCAAAAAGTTTTAAATTACATGAAATGGCTGTCCTTTATCGCGCTGGGTTTCATTCTATGAAGATTGAATTAGACCTCCAAGCAAAAAATATACCATATGAAGTACGATCAGGTGTATCATTTTTTGAAAGGGCGCATATCAAAGATTTGATTG
>JAHLWE010000179.1 GCA_019058135.1 Promethearchaeota archaeon
AAATATTCTCAATATAAGGATTAGCTAAAAAATTATTATCGTAGAAAATAATTTTCTTAAACTTAATCTCGCTTTTAATACTACTTTTAGGTTCAAACTTCGGTTCTATTTTCCAAGTGCCACAAAAAGGACAACTTCTTATACATCCTCTTGATGCGTGAATTATTTGATAATCTATTTGGTTATTATTTACATTTTCTATAAGATCATATGCAGGGAAAAATTCTTCTGCTTCTTTTATAATTCCTTTATAGACTTCGTCACAACCTGTGAATTCTTTACAGTGTTTAGGCATTAGTGATGCATATACTCCTCCAACCTTTATTTTTGCATGTGGAAAAGCTCTCTTATAATATCGAACAGTATCTTTTACATAATTTGCCCAATAAGTAAACAAAGAAGTAATCCAAATCTCATCAGGTTTGAAGCTTAAAATATTTATATCTAATAGGTTCTTAGGAATACCCCTTACTAGTTTAACTTTTTCTCCTTTTTCTCTTAGACAAGAGGCTATTTTTAATAATCCAATTGGTAGGAAATTTTTATGATTTTTACTTTTAGATGGGATTGGAAAATCTGGTTCAATTAAAAGAATCCGTTTCATTATTTTAGCTTAACCTCATTTCACTATACATATTATTTAGTTCATTCTCAAATTGTTTTTCAAATGAACCATGTGATATAGAAAATATTTTATCTACTAATAATCTTATTCCCGCATGTGCATATTCCTCTACTATTTTAAATACTTCTTCCCTGTTAGATAACACGTCTACTGAATGAGTTGAATATACAGCAATAGAATCTATTAACGCCTCGTCCTCTAATTTTAAATCTTTAATTAGAAACCACCCTTCTTTACTTTCCAAGGGACGCCTTATTTTATTTCTAAATCCTATTGCCATTGCAATTAAAAATTGTTCTTTTCTTGTTCTTCTTCCACCCTTATCTTTGTGCCTTAGCATTTCCTCATGATCAAGTTTATTATATAATTCCCTATCTTTTTTATCTATATTTATTCTATCAGGAACTCTGGACATTCTATATCACCTCCAATTTTGTTTCATTTTCATCTGGTAATAATTTACACAGAAATCTATTACTACTTTTTATATCTAATAATTTACTAATATCTTCGGAATATTCAGCAGGAGTAAATAATAATATCATTTGTTTAATATTACTAACCTCCGAAAATACATTTCCTAAATTTACTCTATGTTCATCAGAAACTCTTGCTACTGGAGTATCTATTAAGATCGGTGAATCAAAACCTGAAATCGTATGTAAGGCTAATGTGAAAGATAGTGCTAATAGCTCTCTTTCTGCTGCACCGATTGAACCTAAGCAGTCATATCCCATTGAATGAATGAGATTAATATCGTAATTATCATTGATATTAATATCTTGAAATGTCTCTTTTTTCCATATAAGTTTGAAAAATAGCTTTTTTGTTTCAGCTTCTATTATTTCTCTATTTTCATTCATTATATCTTCTTTTGTTTTTTCTACAACATTTAATGATTTACCACAAAAATCAATTTCTTTTCTTAATATTCTAGCTTTTTCTTCTTTTTTTATTTCCTCATCGTAAATTTTCTTGTGAATTTTAATATTTTCTTTAATTTCATTTTTTTTATTTTTTGACCGACCTAGTAACTCTAGACTATCATCATGAACATCTTGAAATTTTTTAAGATCAGAGTGCAATCCTTTTATTTTTTCAGAATTATAACCACTAAGACTTTTGTCTATTTTACCCATTTTCTTTTCTAAATCTTCTAACTCATTTTCATAATTAATGATTTCATGTGTTAATCCCTTGATTTTCTCTTCAAATTGTTTTATTTTTTCCTTTAATAAATATAGGGGGTTTTCAATACTGAGAAGTTGTTGCGCAACACTAGATGATAATTTAATTTCTTTAAGCAAATTAGTCACGTTTTTTTCCGTTTTATTATCTAGTGGTGTTCCACAAATGCTGCAAACTTTATTTTTAAGTATACTATCTAACAGACTTTTATTAATAGTAGGTGGTATTTCTTTATTTTTTCTCTTTTCACTTATCTTTTCTATAGACATTTCAATAGCTGGCCACATTATAATATTTATTCCATATTCAAATAATAAATTTTGTTTTACTTTTACTTTTTCATCTAGAAGTTTTTTTGTATGTTTTTTTCTTGTCTTTAGTCGAAGTCTTTCATCTTCAAGATCACTTACATCAGGTACACCCCTCAATTTTCTATTACATTCTCCTATAATTGTTTTTGATATTGCAATTTGTTTTTTATATCCTTCTATTCTTTCCTTAATAATTTTAAGTTTGTCCTCCTCCTCTTCTAACCTTTTTCTAGTTTCTTCAATTTCTGGACTTATCTTACCCGCTTCTTTTCTTAGCTCCCTTAAAATTTTATTTAATCTTTTTTCTACCCTACTATCTAATAATTCAACTTGTGATATCACAAAAATTGCATGTCGTATATTTTGAGCAGTTGTTTCCCGAAAATATGTATCCAGTCTTTCACCATCAAAAAAGAAAAATTCTCTTATTGCTTTAGGAACAAAGCGTTCCACATACGAATTTGCTTCTTCATCTTCAAATATCTCCGTATTTCCTTTTTCATCATTAGCTATTACTTCAAATTTAGTATATTGATGTATTGGTTGTTCTTCACCTTTATAAACTCTATAAA
Organism: Promethearchaeota archaeon; assembly: GCA_019058135.1. Classification (GTDB taxonomy): domain Archaea; phylum Asgardarchaeota; class Lokiarchaeia; order Sigyniarchaeales; family SOKP01; genus 6H3-1. The sequence goes on from JAHLWE010000179.1 coordinate 2,697, forward strand.
CAGCTCTTCTTTTAAACATAATATATTTGTTTTCACCTGTTTTTGTATGGATTTCTACTATAACTTCTTTATCTTCTCCATCTTTTGCATCTTCAATACACTTAAGATTCAAAATAGGTAATTGATGAGAATCTTTTGATAAATGGGGTTCATCTCTATACAAACACCAATTAATAGCATTCAAAATATTCGTTTTTCCAGTTCCATTCTTGCCAATAAATATATGTAGATCGCTTTCAAGTTTTTTATTGAAAAGAACTTCAGTATTTTTAAATTGGCGATAATTTTTTAAAGCTATCCTTTCAATTCTCATCGCTTTCACTCTGTTCTTTTAAATATTTTTTTATTTTTTTCTTATAAATTTCTCTCCAATTCCCTTTTATTGAATGCTCAGCTTCCTCATAAATTAAGTCTATTATAAACTCTTCTATTATTTTATTATTTTTACAGTTTTCTCTTACCCATCTTATAATTTGTTCATTGATTCTAAAATCTATCATCTGCCCACCTCTAATAATTTATTTTTTATTCTAAATATAAATCTTAAAGCTTCTGCACTATTAATAGCAATTTTTGCTATTTCCTCATATCTCTTAAGTTCTTTTTTAAATATAGTCCATTCTACTTCTCTTAATTCAAAAGATAATTTTTCAAATGAAGGTACCACTATTATATCGTATATTGTTGCTTCTCTCTTATCTTCATATCTTCTAAGAATTCTTCCAATCCGTTGTATGTATTCCCTTGGATTTCCACTACTTGCCATCAAAATCGAAATTCTTGCTGGAGGTATATCTACTCCTTCATCTAGACACTTCATGGCAACTAAAATTTTATATTTTCCTTCCGCAAATTTTTGTAAAATAAAATCTCTTTCAGAAAGTCCATTATATTTCTTGTTAGGTTTAGTGCCTTCATCCATTGTAAAACGATGAGCAATAATTCTCATCCTATTTATAATTTTCATTGTTTCATCAATTTGTTGATGATTACAATAAATCAACGTCCATTTAATAGAGTAGCTTATCTCTCCGAGTATTTCTTTTAATACTCTATATTTTAGTGTGGCATTCTTTATAATATCTGCTCTTTGAAATCTCAAAATATCTAAAAAATTGACTTTTTCTTCATCATCCTTTGTTTTATAAAATTGCATTGCAATAATTCTGGTTTTCTCGATATATTCTTC
>JAHLWE010000180.1 GCA_019058135.1 Promethearchaeota archaeon
AATAATATTGATAATAATATTTAAATGTCCGACGGTCATTGATTAACTTATGGTAGTTCAAAATTTTAAAGTAGTTCCTCTGCAGGGATTTCCTTCTGAGAGAGTTCGAAAAATTAGAGATAAGATATTGTCTAGTCCTTTCGAATATGATATTGAGCGAGCACGATGTTATACAAGAATATGGAAGCAGATGTTAGATTCACCTCCCTGTATGCGGAAAGCTAAAGCATTAGAGGAATTCTTACGTTGCCTTCCTATAAGGATTGATGATGATGAGCTTTTAGTAGGAGTAAAATCTAGTAAAATAAGAGCAGATCCTTTCGAAATAGAACTTGGAGGGCATATTAACCTTTTTGGTGTTCTCTTAGACGATAAGATCAATAAGAACGCTAAAAAAGCAGTCACTGGAATGTTTAACGCACTTGATCGTTATGCTCCTCTTACAGAACAAGAACTTAATGAGTTGAAAAACGATATTATTCCCTTCTGGGAGGGAAAGACTTTATGTAGTCGAAAGGGAGAACTCTTAAGGGAAGCGGGTTTATACAAGGATTTTACAGGACCTATGGCTGAAATATTAAATAAATTTTTATTGCAGACTCCCGATACTTATACATTACTAGCCGACGTTCTCTCGTTATCATCATCTGTGACCGTAAGTATGAGGGCTCCCCTATTAATACCATTCATGGCAGATCCAGTGTCATGAAGTGCAAACGCAATAAATAAATAAAGATAATCTCGTCAGGAAAATCTGGACTCATGAAAACCATTAAAAAATATCCAATAACTAATAGAGGAAGGGAGCGAAATAACCAAATCTTTCGTTTTCCTTTCCCTTCAATAGGTTTTGTTCGATCTGAATAAAATCCAATTATGGGATCATTAATGGCATTAATAATTGCAAATAATAATTGCACGATTCCATACAATAGAGCAGGAAATATTATAAAATCGGTATAATATTTTAACATGGCTCCATCTATCGTGCTCGCTATAAATGTCAATCCCGCGATCGATAAACCAAAATACATCTTTTGACTAAATAGAACTTTATGAACTTTTCTATTTCTTTCTTGCAGACCCTCATCCTCTCTTTCTGACATTTGATTCAATACTTTTGTATTTTTAATTACTTTTTCTTATTTAGAATAAGATCCTTCCACTTTGATGGTATTTATTACCGGTTTTTTGAATTATATTTAAATATTACTTGAGGATATATATATACTTTAAATTCTGAAGAAAATTATTTTGAAAAATGGCTAATTAGCTAAAATTAAAATAATGAAAAAAATTGTAATTAAAAAAATTCTTTAAAATTTCTGAAGTATTTACTGATAACTTTTCCATTTCTCTTCAAGATTTGGATCTTGTAAAGATTCCATAATATACTTAGCAAAATCTTCTCCAGTCACTCCAGTATCTCGACCAGTTAAGACCACCTTCTTTTCATAAGTTGCACAAATATCAAGAGCCATTTCTAGTTTATTAGCTTTTTCTATAAAACCTATATGGTTCATGAGTAATGCTGCTGCTTTAATGATACTAGAAGGATCAGCATATTGAGATCTACCTTCTTCAACCATCCGCGGAGCCGATCCATGAACTGCCTCAAACATTGCATATCTTTTCCCAATATTAGCGCTACCAGCTGTTCCAACACCACCTTGAATTTGTGCCGCTTCGTCGGTAATAATATCTCCGTATAAATTTGGGGCAACTAAAACTTTAAATTGCGATTGACGAGCGGGATCTATTAATTTAGCGGTCATAATGTCGATATACCAATCGTCCCACTTAACTTCAGGATATTCTTTTGCTATTTTTTCAGCTATAGCAAGAAATTTCCCGTCTGTTGCTTTCACTACATTGGCTTTAGTTACAACTGTAACTTTGTTAATATTATTTTTCTTCGCATAATCGAAAGCTAACCGAATTATACGATCTGCTCCTTGGGTGGTAATAACTTTAAAATCAACGGAAAGATCTTCAGTAATATTTATCCCTTTGGACCCTAGGACATAAGCTCCTTCAGTGTTTTCCCTAAAAAACATCCAATCAATACCAAGATTGGAGACTTTCACCGGACGGACATTTGCAAAAAGGTCCAATTCTCGACGCATGGAAACATTAGCACTTTCGATGTTAGGCCATTTATCTCCTTTTCTAGGTGTCGTCGTTGGTCCTTTTAATAGAACATGACATTTTTTAATTTCTTCAAGAACATCTTCAGGTATAGCTTTCATAACTTTTACTCTATTTTCGATAGTTAATCCTTCAATTACTCTCAACTCAACTTTTCCATTTCTTATTTCATCTTGCAAAAGTAACTCAAAAATAATCTTAGCATGTTTAGTAATTATTGGTCCGATTCCATCTCCATTAACTATTCCAATAATTATAGGTTTTAATATAGAATAATCGGTCCAATCTTCTTCACTTTTTAACTTATCCACACGATCCAATTGCTCTCTTACAATTTTTTCAAAATGATCCTTTGCTTTTTCTATAATCTCATTCAAAATCTTTTAACCTTATTTAATAATTTTCTTAATATTATTCATTCTATTTTTTTATTTTTATATCTAATTTTTGTGATTTTTTTTTCATATTAAATAAATAAGAATATATTTCTAATCAGTAAATAATATTTGATCCCATGGTTCCCTGAAAAGCCCAGCACGCTGACGTTTTTGATCAAATACATGTCCCATCATTCCTATAGATCTTCCAAGGACGAAAAGACCATTCAATGCCTCACTATAGATAACATCCTCAATTTCTTCAGTAGTAAAATCTAAATTTTCAAGAAGGTCTAAGAAACAGATACCAATACATCCATCAACATTTAAAATGAGATTATTTCTCTTTGAAGTAGTAATTTTTTCTACATCTAAAGCATAATCAAGATGTGGGTGTTTAGGGAAATTTTTAAACACAAATTCTTTAAGTAATTGAACTCGCACATCGGGATTTTGAACGGATTTAATTCTATGACCAATCCCTGGGATATTTATTTGAATAGTATTTTTCATGTAATTAATAAATTCCAAGGGAGCCATTCCCTTTTGTAAAGCTTCTCTAAAATATTTCGCTGCATTTGAGATAGCACCACCGAATCGAGGTCCAATCGTTAAGATACCAGAAGCAAGTGAAGACATAAGATCCTTACCCGCTCGAGCAGTGATAATCGCATTATGTGCCCCACTCACAGCTGGACCGTGATCTGCAGTTAATTTAATCACTATTTCAATAAATTGTTGAGCAAATTCTGGTAATTTTCGTTTAAACCATAAAAGACCAATTACATATCCAATTGATTTATTTTCTTTAATAATTTTATCTAATCCTACACCAGCAAAAGTGGGAACATCACCCCGATCGACCGAAATTGTTACAATAAAGTATGTAGGCTTTCTTACTAAGCCTAAACGTTGGGCTTCGGAAAAGTCCATTGGAACTTTAAGTGGTTCAAATTCATCAAGTGGCACGATTTTTCCTTCTTTTTTTAATTTTTCAAAGGTTTCTTTAATTTTTTTATCTAAATCTTCGTAAGAATTTGGAACAATTGCTCCAGCATCTCTAAGAGCTTGGTTTTTTGCGTCAGCAGTTTCTTTCTCACTTCCAGCCATAGCACCAGCATGGCCAAATTGTAATCCTTGAGG
>JAHLWE010000181.1 GCA_019058135.1 Promethearchaeota archaeon
GAATTTATGTTAATCCCTAATAATTGGGCGAGTATATTTGAAACAGATTTAACAGCATAAGTTATTGTTTCAGTTCCAACAAATATTGCATCTATTTTTTTCGGATTGATATTTCCTCGAAGTAATGCATTATAACCGGCTTTTAACCCCATAGATACAATATCTTCACCTACTTCAGGAAATCTCATCTCTTTTATAAGCAATCCTTTTTTATATTTATTAGGATCAACATTTCTTATAACGGCAAGATCATTTAAATTCAAATAAAATCTTGGCGCATAGAATCCAATTGAGTCTATTCCGATATTACTAAATAAGTGTTTATCACTCTTCATAGAATTCTTCTCTATTATTCAAGACTAAGATTTTCTTTTTTTAAGCCAGTAGGGATTACTTAAATGTTCATTTAATATAATAAATTATTATTTATTAAAAACTTTAAAAGTTTATAAAATATTTAAAAATTCTCTTAACTTTAATAATTTAAATTGTTCATATTCTTATTGATGTTAAAGTACAATATTGAATCAAAAAGTAAATGATTGTTTATTTTTCTAATGATTAAATCAATATAAAATTTTTTTAATGCAATTTATTTATAATATCTAGGTGGGAAATAAGTTGGAAGAATTGAAAAAAGAAGCAAAGGGCAAATTACCTAGACATATTGGACTTATTCTCGATGGAAATCGCCGATGGGCAAAAAAAAGAAATCTTAATATGAATTTAGGGCATTTAGCGGGATATGAAACTTTGAGGAAAATATTATTTAGTTTCTTAGATATGGGTATTAAATATTTAAGCGTCTTTGCTTTATCAAATGAAAATGTTAAAAAAAGAAGTCCCCATGAACTTCAATATATCTATAATCTGATAATTAATGTAATTGATGTTATTAGTAAAGACCCGGTTATTAAAGAAGAGAAAGTTAGAATGAATGTAATAGGTAGATTATCGTTATTACCACCTGATGTGAGAGAAAAAATTAATTCACTTATTGAAACAACAAAAGATCATGACCAAAAATTTTTGAATATATGCATAATGTATGATGGTCAAGAAGAAATTATAGATGCAGTGAAAAAAATTTTAGATGATAAAATAAACCCAAAGGATGTAAATATTGATTTATTTAAGAGTTATTTATATAGTAAAGATTTTCCCGAATTGGATTACATTATCCGGACAGGGATGGAAGATGGGGCAAGAATTTCAGGATTTTTATTGTGGGATGCTTCATACGCAGAATTTAGATTTCGCGACGATTATTGGCCCGATTATAATGAAGAAATGTTAATAGAAGACATTAGAGAATATTTAAGAAGAACACGGCGTAGGGGAAAGTAGAAAAAATAAAAAGAATTTATCAATTTAGGCTTTTTTTACAATTTTAATTGTATGAATTCCCTCTGTTTTGGATTTTATGTATACTAATTGCTCGTCCTCTCTTTTTTCAATTTCTCCCTCAGAAATAATTATTTCAAAATCTTTTGGATACTGGATTTTGGGAATATAAAGAATTGAAGGCGCATTAATTGACGGATTCCCATCAAAATCAAAAGAAAAGGTTCCTTCTTCAATGTCAAACTCCATTTTTAACGGAATACCAGCACAACAAATAATATGAGGGCGACAAAAACCTTTAATAGCCCGCCCCCCACTATTAATATCATTTGGATTAAGTTGTTGGTCTCTACTAAATATTGATAAATCTTCCAAATTCCATAAATCGCCCCATTTATTATTATTATCTGCTGTGTAATTCCACTGAGTAGAATGTAATAAGTTTGCATCTATCGCATTATAATACATCGTAAGGGCATTTATGTGTGAATCCCATGCTGTTTCTGGTTCTGTTTTATATTTCCCATAAGCTTCTTTTTTATTAAGGTCATAAGGTACTCCAAATTCTCCTATTAATGTTGGCATGCCTCCCTGTATAGATTTAGCAACATCTTTAATAGTTTTTAATTGACTGATAAACATTTTTTGAATATTTTTTTTCCCAACAACGATTTTTCCTGTTTTTCTATCAAAATTTCCCTTTAACATTGCTTGTTTTTTACCTAAAGTAGCTACATCATACCAGTGCGCAGCATTTACTGCATTTTTCGGAACAATAAAGTTAAACTTATCTTCTTTCATCATTCTTTCGGATGGCCCCTCAAAAAAAATTATTGAATCAGGGATTACACTTCGAATGGCTTCAGTATATTTTGTTATAAATGGGGATAAATAATCTCGATAAAAATCAATTTTTTTCCCTTTCACTCTTATGAAATAATCATTTTTTAGAATAATTGGGCCTCCATTATCATCTAATTCCCATATTCCTTCTTTTCTCCATATATCCTCATAACCTTCAAGCCAAACTGAAATCTTTTCAGGATTTAATTCATCTTTCCTCGTTTCCTTTATGCCCAACCGCTTAATTTCATTATATCCAATAGTTCTAGAAAATCCTGAAGCTGTCAGCATCGCATCAATTGGAGTGAATTTGTATCCTAATTCTTGAGAATAATCCTCAGGACTCCCATCCACACTTTTTTCAATCCAACCTTGTTCCGGTTCGTTTAATGTATCAAATCCGATAACATTCTGATTATCTTTAACTCTTTGGGCTACTTGCTTAATTGCTTCAAAATAATGATTCTGTAAATAATCCTGAACATTAATTCCATCGATTTTAAAGGACGGCATAAAATCTCTACCCCCAAAAAATAACGTCCACATATGTCCGTTGGCAAATCTAAGTGCATTATTTACCCAATACATTGAAGGATATTTTTTTAGATCATTTGGATCATATCTATATTGCATTACAAAGGCTGCTTCTGTCGCATCAAATTTGGTAAAATCTAACCCGACCTTTTCAAAAGTCCAGCCAGGAGTGCCATCCCCTCCCGACATTCTGCTCCAAACATCCTGATGGGGATCAATAAATACAAAAAACCCATAACTCTCAGCAATTTTTAATATTTCTTCTATATAGTCTAAATATCCATTATCATATTGTTTTGGACCTTCATGCTCTATGGCTTCCCAAGTTATAATAAATCTTAAACAATTAAAACCCCAATGTATTAATCGCTTATAATGCTCATCAGCTTCATTTATTGGGAAAGGACGCCCTACAAAAGAAACATCTCTATGATTATTAAAATCAGTCTTAATATGAGTCGCAC
>JAHLWE010000182.1 GCA_019058135.1 Promethearchaeota archaeon
AAGAAGCACTTAATATAGGTTTGGTTAATCAAATTTGTAAACCTGAAAGCCTTAGAAGGATTCTTAGAAAAACTGCAAACTCAATTGTGCAAAAAGATCATCTTGCTCTTCGAATAACAAAAAAATTACTTAATGAAAACCAAGATAAGAACCTTGAAGCTACATTAGATAGTGAATCAATTGCAATGCTTGAGACTGCGCAATCTGAGGGAGTTAAACGCAGAATTACACAATTTGCAACAGAAAAACACTGAAGAAAGTTAAAAAAGCAAATTATTTTTTTACTATTTTAAATAAGGAAATTTTAGAACGATTGTAGTAATACATTCAGTTTCCGAAAGAGATTTACAACGAGTAAAATGCCATTCAATCATTCCAATTTGCCAAATTCCCGTATCTTTTTGTCCAATTCCTATTTTTAAAACAATTCCATAATGATAGTGTTTTAATTTTTCTTCAATACAGAAATCTCCCAGAGAATATGCTATAAGTTTATTGATTCCGTTGTTATTTTCACTTTCTACGGCAGTCACCGCTTGAGGAACATGAGAATGAGTTCCTATAATAGCATCAAACTTTTTTATCCATTTTTTTCCCTCTTCTACTGTTTTGGGTCTAGGGTAAAGTTCAAGTTCATATCCCCAGTGAGGGTAGAGAAGATTAAATACATTTTTTTTTACATACTGCCCTGCATTTTTCAACATAAACACATAATCCATTTTTTGATTCGACCATGCAGTTGCTGCAGTTACTCTTAAATCTTTATTAATATCCCATGAGGGTTGCTCATCCCATCCAAATATATTAAATCCTCGCGAATGCAATTTGTCTACTGATTCTAAGAATATCTCCTTCCCAAAGTCTCCTGCATGGTTGTTCGCCATTGAAAGATAAGTTTTTTCCGGAGGGAAAGGTCTGCAAGAGCATTCATAATTTGTGGAATGTGCTTCTGGCACATATATGCCCCCTTTGCATTCGTTATCGTTGCTTCAAAATTATCAATTAGATAATCACAATCTCTCACAAATTCTTTAAGATTTTCACCAATAATTTCGGATTTTCCTCTCATATCCATAATATCACCGATAAAGGCAACATTATATTTAGGTATAACACCCTCGTTTAAAATATAGGGACTTGGGATATATTCTACAATACCTTTATTCTTTACGCTAGGGCCTATGAAATTTCTTATAAAATACCCTAATGTTTCTTTTAAATTATACGGACTCGCTATACGCTTAAGTTTTTGCTTTTTTTTACCCATTTTTTAAATCTTCTATTTATTTTTTAATGTTTTTTCCTTATGTTAGATTTATTTTAAAGGGAAATTATATAATATTAAATATTAATAAATTTTAAATCTCATCGTTTTTAATGATTAACAGATATGCTACAATTTTGTTCTCAAATATCGGAAGAATTTCCAGAATTCTTTATCGTTTATGGTAATAATCGAGCGAGATATCCTTATTCCAACTCTTTATTAGTCCAAATAGATAAAAATAGTCATTCAGCAATCCTTTTTGATAATGGAATCGGTCATAGACTAATAAGGAAATTGAAGAGAGAATTTGACATCCAAAAGACCTATCTTAGCCACTGGCATGAAGACCATGTGTCAGGTTGCGCTCTATTTAAAAAACATGAATATTATTGCCATAATCTAGATATTCCTCCTCTTAGAGATTTAGATTTATTCATAGATTTGTATGGAGTCAAAGGAACACCAGCCGAAAAAGAATTTTTTCCAATTATGCAGTTTTTAAAAATTGAGCCTTTAAATGATATTAAAATAATACGAGATAATGATTTAATTCCTATAAAAGATGATTTAAGCGTTCGAGTAATTCATACACCAGGACATACTGCTGGGCATTGTAGCTTTTTTGAACCTAAAAGTAAAATAATTTTTTTGGCAGATATTGATTTATCAAAGTTAGGACCAATGTATCTCTGTCAAGATGCAAATGTAAACGAGTTCGAAGAATCCATTAAAAAAATTTTGAGTTTAGATATTGATTATGCCATCTCTGGACATAATGGTCTATTTACCGGAAAAAAAATAATAGCAGATGCTTTAAAACGCTATTTAAATGTTATTTATGAAAGGGATAATAAAGTGCTTAACCTTTTAAGTGAGAAAATTCCTAAAACTACTAAGGATTTAATTAAAAAACGTATAGTATATAAAAATTATGAAGGAGAATTCGCAAACTATCTTGTCATCTCGGAGGATTTTATAATTCAAAATCATTTTAATCGTCTTATACAAAAAGGAATAATAAAAAAAGAAGATAATGGTTATATTTTATCATAAAAGCTCTTCTATTGGTTTATATGGATATCCAAATTCATCAGCTACTGGTTTTAAAACAACATGTCCCTTGAAAGTATTAACACTTTTTCTCAATGGAGCGTTATTTTTTAATACTTTGATAATATCCTCATCTGAAATTAAATCAACTAGATATGGGAATAAATTTTCAGACAATGCTTCAGTTGCAGTTCTAGGATATGCTCCCGGCATATTAGTCACGCAATAATGAGTAATTCCTTCTTCAATAAAAGTGGGATTATCATGACTCGTTGGTCGGCTTGTTTCTATGCACCCACCTTGATCTATAGAAATATCTACAATTACAGATCCAGGTCTCATACTTTTTACCATTTCTCTAGATATTATTCTTGGAGCTTTAGCATTTGGAATTAGGACAGTTCCTATTAAGAGATCGGCTAATTTTACATACTCTCTTAAATTTTTCAAATTTGATTTTATTACAGTGATTTCCTTTGGTAAAATATCGTTTAAATCTCTAATTCTTTTATTATTTTTCTCTAAAATTGTCACTTGAGCTCCTAATCCAGCCGCTACTAATGCTGCATTCTTACCAGCAGTCCCTCCTCCCAAAACTACTACATACCCAGGGTTAACACCAGATGATCCTCCTAATAATACTCCAGAACCTTTATTTTTTATGGATAATAGATTTGAACCAACTATTGCCCCGATTCTTCCTGCAACTTCTGACATTGGTATTAAAATTGGTAATTGGCCATTTTCTAATTCAACTGATTCAAATGCTAAAGTTATAGATTTACCATTAACAAATGTTCGAGTTAATTCTTTATTTGCTGCTAAATGTAAAAATGAAAATAAAATAGGACCTGGGTTAAAATAATTGAACTCTTCGGCAAATGGGTCCTTTACTTTCACAACTATTTCTGATTCCGAATATGTTTTCTTTTTCGAATCAATAATTTTCCCACCGGCTTTAAAATACTCTGCATCTGAAAAACCTGCGATCTTGCCAGCTTCGTGTTCTATATTTACATTATGGCCCATTTGAACTAAATCTTCAACATTGACTGGAGTTAAACTGACTCTTCCTTCACCGGCTTTAATTTCTTTTGGAATTCCAATAATCATAATCAGATCAACTTTATATTTTTTAATTTCATTTATTTATAAATTTTGAACTAAATTATATCTATCTAAAGAAACTTTAATTGATAATAACTAACTTCTATTTGAAAAATCAATTATTCCATGATGAATGAAAATATATTTATAATTTGTAATAAAGGAAATATTCCTCTAATCTTATCAATTCCCCATGGGGGTACAAATAAATTCGAAGACATCTTAAACGAGAGAGAATCGGGAATAAAGGGAATAGATAAAAATACAATCAAAATTGCATTAAAGTTAAAAGAATCAATTAAAAACTATAGTCAAGAAAAATTTAAAACCCAAATAACTCCCTCATTAATCTTTTCAGATGTTCATAGAAGTCGAATAGACTTTAATAGACCGCCTAACGAAGCATACCCTGCTGATTCGAAATCATCTAAAAAAATATATAATAATTTTCATGAAAATCTGAAGAAATTACTTTTTTATAATTATCAAAATTGGAAAATTTCATATCTAATTGATATTCATGGTTTTGAAAAATCTAAGAGACCTGCTGATTTCATGGATGTAGAGATAGTAATTGGTACGAAAAATTTACAAACAATATTTCCTGAATGTCAGCGCAAAAATGAGAATCATAAAAATATACGAAATTTAATTATTGAAGAATTACATAAAAATAATATTTTTGCTGCACCTGTATGGCCAAAACAAAAAGAATATGTTCTAACTGGTGGATATATAACTCAAAAATATGGTGCAGAAAATTATAATTTTTCCAAATCAATGCAAATAGAATTTTCAGATGATATTCGGTATAATGATGAAAAGCTTTATTTAAAAGTAATTCGCATATTATCTAAGACTTTGTCTAACTTTTTTTTATCTAAGTAATTTGATTATTTATAAATAATTTACAATATATGTTTTTTTTTAAATTATATCTCCCAAAAAAAGATGACAACGATGAAAAAAATAGGAAAAATTTCTTTAAATGGTGAATGGAGTCTAAAAAATGAAGCAAGATCAATCAATATCCCTGCTTTAGTACCCGGTTCGGTGTATGAAGCTTTATTTGAAAATAATATTATTGTAGATCCATTTTATGGGATGCATGAGCATGAAATGTCTTGGGTATATGAATCAGATTGGCAATATGAAACAACTTTCGATGTCCCTGATGATTTATTGAAACATGAAAATGTTATTCTCCGATTTAATGGTATTGATACAATTTCAGAAATTGAACTTAATGATAATCATATTGGAACAACGAGTAATATGTTCCGTAGTTATGAATTTGATGTAAAGGATTACATAAAAAACACGGGTAACAGAATAAAGGTTATTATTCACAGTCCAACACGGAAAGCTCGCGAAGAAATTGAAAAATATGGGCAACAATTAAAAAAAGCTCCTTATGCTATTGCTGGAGGCCCATTTCTAAGAAAAGCACAGTATTCTTTTGGTTGGGATTGGGGTCCTAAGCTACCAGATATAGGAATATGGAAACTCATTGAATTAATTGGCTTCGATAAAATCAGAATCGATTCTGTATATATTATGCAAAATTTTACATATAATAGGGATCCACTAAAAATTGCAAATCCAAAAGATATTGAGGATATTAAAGTTGAATTAGTTAATTTACAGATTCAAATAGAATTGAATTCAAGCATTTTTTCAAAGAATTCTAACCAAGGTGTAAACCTTCAAGTTAATGGATATTTTTTGAATGTAATTCTAATATCTCCTGATGGGGAAGAAATATCTCAAGAAGTTGAGATTAAGAATAAATCAATTTCTCTTGAGATAAATATCAAAAAACCCGAGTTATGGTGGATCTATGAGCTTGGAAAACCCCATCTTTATGAAATTCAAGTATTTATTAAAAATTACGATGAAATTATAGACTCCCAAACAAAAAAAATTGGAATCCGGAAAATCCGTCTTGTTCGAAATGAAGATAAATGGGGAGAGACCTTCTATTTTTTACTTAATGGAGTGCCCATATTTGCAAAGGGTGCAAATTGGATTCCAGTCGACAGTTTCATTCCCCGAGGAAAACGATTAGGGCTTTACTCAGCTAATTTGAAAAATGCAAAAATGGCTAATATGAACATGATTCGTGTTTGGGGTGGTGGGATCTATGAGGATGATCTTTTTTATGATATTTGTGATGAATTGGGACTATTGGTCTGGCAGGATTTTCCATTTGCATGTGCTCTTTATCCCTATACTTCCGAATTTCTTGATAACTTTAAAGAAGAAGCAATACAAAATATCAAACGTCTTCGTAATCATGCCAGTTTGGCTTTTTGGTGTGGAAATAATGAAAATGAATGGTTGATGGAGTTATACTTATCGAATATTTTTAAATCAGACTCAAACAAACGACGTCAATATAAGAAAGATTATATAGAATTATTTGAAAAGCAGCTGCCAGAATTGATTAATGAGTACGATCCTCAGCATGATTATTGGCCTAGCTCACCTTCCAATGGAGGAATTTTTAGAGAGGGGAGTAAAGATTTATTAAACTCAAATTCTCCTGATAGAGGTGATTCACATTATTGGATGGTATGGCATGCTTCTAAACCATTTTCTGCTTATCGTAAATTTAATTCAAGATTTATGTCAGAATTTGGATTTGAATCATTTCCATCAATGAAAACTATATCATCTTTTTGCCCACTTGACCAATTTGATATATACTCACCAATTATGGAAAATCATCAGAAAAATGCAGCCGGAAATA
>JAHLWE010000183.1 GCA_019058135.1 Promethearchaeota archaeon
TACTCACGTCATCCATCCTCACAAAAAACCGTTTAAGAAGGTTATAATAAGGCATTACAGCTATGAAGGAGACGAAAGAGTAACAACGACGATTGGCGTGAAAAGCGACTTCTTTAAAAAGCGCGGTAAGCGTCAATTTAAGTACTTGGAAGATAAAACGGACTTAACCCCTAAAATCAAGAAAAAGAGAGGGAGGCCGAAAGGCTCTAAAACTAAAAAGAAAAGGAAAAAGCCGAGAAAGAATAAGAAACGCGGGCGAAAAGGACTTTATACCGTTTTTGATAAAGGAAAGATTGGCTACGCAAAAATTAACCCTTCCCGGGACAAAATAAAATTGAGTAAGGGGATGTCCAGCTAGGTGCGCGCCGGGCTGAACGCGACATTAATTTTATTCGCTCTAATGTCAATACAAAATAATCTTGCAGAAAATAAAAACTCTATCCTCCAAGCCATTTTGCGGTTAAGAGGTCCAAAAACGATAGAATCGGTTGAGCGACGCATTAGAGCTACTTTAAAGGTAACGAATCATCCCGAGCTCTTAGACGATCTTCGAATAAACCGAAACGTAAGTAGCGATTTTGCAATAAACAATCTAAAACTTATAGAATGGGCCAATTTACTAGAAAGGGGGATTATAACGTAAGAAAATAAAAAATGGGGTTAATTTATAATTGATCATTCATCTATAAAATTAACCGAAAGTTCTTTTTTTTTATATTTTTTATTAACTTTTATTCAAATATTTTTAACGGTTTCTAATAGTTTTTTAAAATATATGATTTTTTTATATAACAGTGTAAATCTGCGACAGAATTTTAAACTGAGCGAAGTTAAACTAATCTGATTTTTAAGATTTATCTCATAATATATCTCATATTTGTTTTATATAAATTAATATTTCATTTAATCTCATATGTGGTCTCCAATAAATATATCATAATTCCCCAATTATTTCAGAGAATATATAAATTAAAGTAGAATAGTTTATATATTATGGTCTCCAATACTATTATATGCCATTTGTAGTTAGAGAAAAAAAGGGGAATAATTATTATCTATATCTACAACATAACATAAGAGTAAATGGTAAAGTTAAAAGACTCTTTAAAATATATTTAGGACCTGAGGAAAAGATTTTTGAGCATGGGATAAAATTAAATATTGAAAAAACAGAAATCAAAACCCTAGAATTTGGTGCAGATGTTGCCCTTTATGATATTGCTCAAAAAATTAATCTTGTAGAGGTTATTAATAAATTTACAGATAAAAATCGGGATCAAGGACTTTTAGTTGGTGAATATATTCTTCTTGCAGCAATTAATCGTTGCATTAAACCCTGTTCTAAAAATAAATTGGGAAAATGGTTTAAAAATTCAATATTAAAAAATTATTTTCCCATTAAACCTTCAGTATTAAATTCTCAGACTTATTGGAATCATTTTACATATTTTAATGAAGATATAATTCATGAAATTGAAATTGAGTTGAATAAAATTATTTTAGAGAAATATAATCTCGATTTATATTGCGTATTATATGATCCTACAAATTTCTATACATATATTAAAGGTGAGCATAAAAAATATGCGATTAATAATAAATTACCTCTTAAGGGATTTAACAAAGAACATCGTAATAAATTAAACCAGATAAATTTATCCTTGTTTTGTTTGAGGGGGACAGGCATTCCACTCATGCATCAAATATATCCCGGTAATTCTCAAGATGCAGGACATTTTAAAAAGATACTCCCCAAATTTATTGATAGAATGAAGTTTTTAGCAAAAGATGTTAAGGAAATTACTCTTGTTTTTGATAAAGGAAATAACTCTAAGGAGGCTTTTAATGAAATTAATAAGGAGGAGTTCAAATTTATTGCTTCTTTAAGACCTTCTACTCAAAAAGATTTGATAATGACTCTAATTGATAGATTTACTATGATAAAGTTAAAAAATAATGGAAAAGAAGTGGGTTATTATCACGTTCAAAAGACAATTTACGGAAAAATTCGAGACTTATATGTTGTATATGACCCCAGAAACTTCAAGAAGCAAAAAAAGAGATTTGAGAAGAAATTATGGAAAAGAATTCGAGAAGTGAATGAATTTTTTGGTGAAAAATTAAATATAAAAAAATGGCGCGACCCTGAAAACATTAGGAAAAAAATTAAAGATGTTTTAAAGAAAGAGTTCTATAATACCATTATAAATGTTGAAATCGAAGGCGAATATGGAAATTTAAAAATCAAGTTAACAATTGATGAAGAAGTTAAGAAAAAATATGAGACGAAGCTTGGGAGATCTGTAATTTTTACAAATTGTAATAATTTTGATAAATAATTGGTTATTCTAAAATATAGATACCATTGGTTTATTGAGGACACATTCAAGCATTTGAAATGTCCCGATATACTCAGATCACGACCAATAAATCATTATACGGATAATTCAATCATGGTTTACGGATTTATATGTATATTGGGTTTATTATTACTTTCATTATTAAGATTTGAATTGAACAATAACAATTATAGGGCTTCCTATCTTAAAATTATAGAAAATTTAAAAGAAATTAAGCTTTCGTGCATTTCTTCTGAAGGAGGGAAATTTAAGAGATATATTTTAAACTCAATGGATTTTGAACCAAAAAAAATTTATAATAAACTCAAATTAAAGCGTTACCTTTAATTTTACCTTTAATAATTTCATATTATTACTTAATGTAGTCCCCATTTTTTTTTACAAACTCTTTTAATATGGAAAAAATGATATAATTTTAAGGAAAAAATAGTTTTTATAATTTATCTTGTAAAGTCAAGTTAATAGATAAATATAATGAAGATCTTGAGTTTAGAGAGTTTCCAGATAAATAGTTTATCTATTTGGATTATTCTGAAGATCAAGACTATTTGAATGATAAAGAGGATGATTGAGAATAACTCTTTCATTAGAATCATCCCATCAAATAGAGCAATTAAAGGATTATTTCCCTGAATATTGTCAAAAATATAAATATTTTCAATCTAAAGGTTATATATCTTCATTTTTGATAAATAAATTAGGATATCCTCTAAATTCAAGAAGATATGTATTATCCAGAGAGTTCTTAAAGAGGAGATTAAGTATGTTTATCAAACAATAAAAAAAAAATTTGTATATTAGAATTTGAGAGAGGAACTACTTATAGGATTGTATTATACGAAATAGATGGTTTTACAAATTGGATCGTTCATTGCGTTAGGTATGTAACCTCTTAGGTTGGCAACACCGCACCATGGTATCTTGGAGACATAACCATAAACCCATGGATATATTACTTCAGCACAACGTTCTTGTATATTATCGTAAAGTACTTTTCTTTGAGCTGGATCTATTTCAGTTACGGCGGACTCCATCCATTCTTGTAGCTGTACGTCATCAACTTTTGCCATATTAGAAGCAATTGCCTTATTTGTCATCAACATATTGATGTAATTGCTTGGATCGTTATAGTCTGGAATCCAACCAAGCCACCATAGTTCCAACATATTTCTATGAAGGCCACCTACTTCATATCCTCGTTTAATATATTCTCCGAAAGTCATACCAGCATCTGTTACTGCCACTCCAATTTTTGCAAGATTATCTTGGCATACAATCAACATATCTTCTCGCATATCATTCCCGATATTATAGGTATAGTTATATGTTGCAAGTGGAGTAGCACCTTCGGCTATAGCTACCCAGGCAGCGTCATCAGTCGCAGTTAAACCCGCAGTTCCTGGCCAATTTGCATCAATAAGAGCCTGTCTTGCTATTGTGAGATCAAGATCAGGGAGATCAAAATCAGGGTTATGATATAATATCCCTTTTGGAATGGGGGATGTCATTCTCATAGCATAGCCTTGCCTGAGTTCATCGATAATATAGTCATAATCAATAGCGTATGCAATTGCTTTTCTCATTTCTAACGGAATTAACTCGTTATTCATTCCAAGATATTGAATTGACAAGGATGGTGGTCTATCAGCCACTTGAATATCCGGGTCTGCTTCAAATGTTGGGATCATTGAAACCATAGCAGAATCAATCAAGGAAATCTCTTTTGATAATAATGCGGCGTTCCTCGCATCTGCATCAGTAATTATTGAAAAAACCATATTATCAACTGCTGGCTTACCACCCCAGTAATTTGGATTTGGAGTGAATAATACCTCAACTTCAGCTTCAGTTTCGTCATAGATAAATGCTCCAGTTCCAACTAGATCTCCAGTTGCTGTATCAATAAGAGCAGTCTTATTAGTTGATGCAGGTGACATGAAA
>JAHLWE010000184.1 GCA_019058135.1 Promethearchaeota archaeon
CAAATTTCTACATATGAAATTTTATTCAATAAAAAGATAGAGGTATTATTAAATAATAGGAAATTTATAGAAGAATTACCATCTGAAAAAGTAGAACAGATTAGAGAAAAAGAAAAATATGAGGAAGAATTCAGGAAAAAAATTGAACGTTTTAAACAAATTGCAGATTTATGGACAAGTATTTATTTTGGTAATGAAATATCATGGCAAAATTATATTACAGTACAGAATAAATTAGAATCATCAGAACAAGAATGGCAAGAAATTCTGGATGAAGAATGGTTTGAAATAGGACTTAACATTTATAAAGAAAAAAAATTTTTTCATTGGGAACTTGAATTCCCTGAAATTTTTTATGAAGGGGATAGAAAAAAAGAAAATCCAGGATTTGATGTAGTAATGGGAAATCCGCCTTATGTCAGGCAGGAATTGATAAAAGAGCAAAAGCTATTATTTAAAGAATTGTACCCAGAGGTTTATACAGGCACCGCCGATCTATGTGTCTATTTTGTTAAGAGAAGTTTGGATTTAACAAAATCAGGATGTTATCATTCCTTTATTATCACAAATAAATGGGTGCGAGCAAACTATGGGGAAAATTTAAGAAAGTATTTGACAAAAAATGTAGAGATTGATGAAATTGTTGATTTTACTGGAATAAAAGTTTTTGAAGGTTCTACAATTGATGTTTTGGTGTATACATTTAAGAATAAGGAACAAAAAGATAATAAGTTAAGATATTGTGATTATAAAAATTCTACTCGACATAATATTAAGGAGTATGTAGAAAAAAATAGTTTTGATATTGAACAGGAAACACTAAAACAAGGTTGGATTCTTTACCCAAAAGAAGTTTTAGAGATTAAGAAGAAAATTGAAAAAGTTGGGGAACCATTAAAGGAATGGGATGTTAAAATTTATCGTGGAATAGTAACTGGTTTTAACAAAGCGTTTATAATCACACAAGAGAAAAGGAATGAGTTGATAAAGAAAGATAAGAGATATGAAGAACTTATTAAACCTGTTTTAGAAGGGAAAAATATAACAAAATGGAATTTAAAGTGGGAAAATAATTATATTATTCTGTCATATGAAAAAACTATAAATAATATTGAGAATTATCATGAATTAAAAAATCATTTTTTGAAATATATTGATAAATTAAAAAATATGAGCCATGTTAAAAAAGGTAGAGATTGGTGGACTTTGCAATCACCAAAGGAATATCCGCTTTTTAAGGTACAAAAAATAGTATATCCTGACATTTCAAAAGAAGTTGCATTTACATATGATAATTCTGGTTTTATTGGAACAAATACTACATACAATATTTCATCAAATAATATTGATTTAAAATTATTGTGTCTGTTATTAAACAGCAATCTTATTGGATTTTACTTCAAACTAATTAGTAATACTTTAGGAAGTGTAGCATATCGGTTTTTTACACAATATGTTGAACAACTTCCAATAAAAATTCTACAAAACCAAACTCCATTAATCTGTCTTTGTGACTATATGCTCATCCTAAATGAAAGCAAAGAACGCCGAGAATCAGAAAAACAACTAATTGAATTCTTTGACGGACAAATTATTGATTCATTGGTTTATGAACTCTACTTTGCTGATGAATTAAAGACAAATTTAATTGATTTTGTTTCTCCTTATCTTGTAGATATTTCAAATTTAGATTCTGACTCTGAAAAAATGGATGTTATAAAGGAAGTTTATTTTAGCTTGATTAAAGATAAAGAAATTATAAATTTAATAGAGAAAACAAAAAGTCATAAATGGGTTAAAATAGTAGAAAATTACCAACAAAGTTAATAAATTATTTAATTAAAAATATAAAATAACAAATAATTCTCTCTGTAGTAAAATATATTCTTCTTGATTTAGCTTTAACAAAAAATAGTGTGTAAATAAACAATCTTTAGGTGGAACAATTATTAAGAACTATCTTAAGCATTTAATGAATGAGTTAATTAATAAACCAAAAATAGAAAAAATTCCAAAAAAACCTTTCTAACATAAACTTTCAACAAAAAATGTCGGTAGAATTTAATAAAAGTGTCAATAAAGTTAATATGATAAAGGAAAAAATTAGAAAAACTGATTATTTAATTGACCAAATAGTATATAAACTTTATGGATTGTCAGAAGAAGAGATAAAAATGGTTGAAAAAG
This sequence comes from Promethearchaeota archaeon, assembly GCA_019058135.1. Classification (GTDB taxonomy): domain Archaea; phylum Asgardarchaeota; class Lokiarchaeia; order Sigyniarchaeales; family SOKP01; genus 6H3-1. The sequence continues at coordinate 2,188 of JAHLWE010000184.1, forward strand.
AATTAAGTTAATTAGAGCGAGTTTTATAATAGATCATTTCAATTTCTTTGCAATTTATTAGTTAATGATGTTTATGAATTTTTGGAATAAAATAATAAAATGAAAAATAATTTTAAAAAAAATAAAATATTAAATAATTTAAGTGAATTAAGTTCCCTTATTAGAACATCTCCTAAAAAGTTTGTAATTTTTTTGGTGCTGGGGCTTGTGCTTCAGCAGGTCTTCCCTTAGGTAATTCTCTAAGAGATATAATGTTACAAACAATTTATGGATCCTCTTTATCTAAACAAGAATTAAAAGAGAAGTTTTATAATAAGTTTCCACAAGCCAAAGAATATGAAGATTTTACATTAGAAGTTGTAAACCATTTTCTTATACAAAAACATGGTAATTTAATTTTAAATGTACTAAGAGAAGAGTTAGATAAATATAAATCACCTCCAGTTGGGTATTTAAATCTTAAGGACTTATGCGAAGAGAATTTTTTGAATAAAATTATTACAGTTAATTTTGATGAACTACTTGAAGAAGCTTTAAAGGAATTAAATCCTAAAGTGATTTGGATAAATTCTGATATTGATAAAAATATCCAAGTTTGGGAGAATAATAAGGAACCACTGATATTAAAATTACATGGAACTATTTCTCAACCCTCAAATCTTAAAGCTTCTATAGAAAATGTTAAAAAATTACCATATAGTAAAGCTAAGCATTTAAAA
>JAHLWE010000185.1 GCA_019058135.1 Promethearchaeota archaeon
AGGTAAGACCGTCCCAGTCGGTCGCAATATAAGCAATATCTCTATATACATAAACATCCCAGGCAATATCTCCCTTTAAGTGCCATAATTCTGTGGGATTACTTGGGTTTGATACATTAATCGCCCTTAATCCTTCATAAGCCTCCGCAATATAAGCTATATTCCCAGAAATAAACATATTTTGTCCAATATGTTGTGGAGTTTGGTCATCCATAAAAGAGCCTAGTAAAGTTAGATTGGTTGGGTCGTTTACATCAATCAATCTTATTAACTCTCTACCTCCAACAAAATAGGCGATATTTTCAGAAATAAACACATCTTTTATCCATCCATCATCATCAAATGTACCCAAGATCGTTGGTGAATTAGGATCATTGATATCATAGATTTCTAATCCCATTTCCTGGCCACAACCCCTCGCTGCATAGAGGATATTTTCAGAGACGAATGAACACATAATGTGATCAATATTCGCCAATTCTATTGGTTGACTTGGATTAGTGATATCGAGAATATGGAGCATACAATCTCCCCCAGTAACGTAAGCAATCTTTTCAGACACATATACTTTTTGCGCATTCATTATTGGATAATTACCTACTATTCTTGGAAAAATCGGGTTTGAAACATCGATGATTTGTAGTCCATTATTGGCATCGGCCACATAAGCAAAATCTTTGGATACATATATGTCCAATGAGCTTGAATGACCGACAATCTTTCCCACTGTTGAAGATGATAGTTTATTAGCCACAATAATTGAAATGCAAATTATTCCAGCAATTATCACAATTTTTATTGATTTTGAGACCATATTTAAAATTATCCTCCAAATAATAAAATAATTAATCGACTATAAAAACGTTATCATAAATTATCATTATTACATTAAAAAAAAATATTAATTCTAATTTTTATGACCTAAGGGTGATAAATGGAGATAGAATTATCATAAATTATCATAAAAAATTAACAAAAAAATATTTAAGAAAATGAAACGCATACAAAATCTCCATTAGTATAATCTATTAATTTTTAAACTATATTCAGAATTTCTCGAGCTGTATCAATTAATTTTTCTTTCTTTTTCCTATGATCCTCAATAAATTTCAAAACCTTCTCAACGCATTGTTTCTTATGATCTCCACACATTAATTGGCCTGAAACACATTTTTTATAGATTTCTTCTAATTTTGCATCATCTTCTTCAAAATGATACATTTCAATTTTATAGATCATACAAATGTCAGGTTGACCACCTAATTGTTCTTGCTCCTTTTTATCTTTACGCCCACCAGTAAACGCACCTTTTATTTTCTTTTCAATAGATTCTAGTGACTCGTTGAAATCAAAATAGCTATTCGGATTTCTCTTAGCCATTTTTTCAGAGCCATCAAGCCCTTGAAGTAATTTGTGATATGTTGCTCCTGGCACAAAAAAGTTTTTATAATAACGTCGTGTTAAATCTCTGGTTAGTCTAAGATGAGGGTCTTGATCAATTCCGACGGGAACAATTGTGGGTTGCGGTCCATCTAATACTTGCGGTAAAACAATATCACCAACTTGAATCAACGCCGCTAAATATAATCCAAAAGGTTTTTCTCCATAGATAGCATTCACCATATTTTGTGTTACTAATCTTCCTACTTTAAACGCTACGTCCTTTACTATTCTTTCTTCAGATTGGCGCCAAATATAGGTTTTTTTTGGGTCAGGATCCAAACCTAAAGCTAATATATCAGCCAAGTTATCAACGGCATCTGGTTCAGCGTCTTTATAAGAAATTCCATTATCTTCATAAGATTCGATATCCGCGATGCAGTAATACGCATGGGCGCCCATTTTTTGAAATTCCACAATCTCTAATGCTGTTGTGAGCGTACCCAAGTGAAAGGGGCCACTAGGTTTTATTCCTGACATGACTGCCCAAGGTTTTTTATTATCTATAGCTTTAAATATTGCATCCAAATCACGATGTCCAAAAATTATTTTTCTCCTAAAAAACCGATTTGTGCTCATTTTTTCCTTATCCGTAAAACTAACTTCTTGAATACCAAATTCTTTAATTACTCTTTCGTAGTCTTCATCATAAAGAACGGATGACCCCCATGGATCAATTCTGAAATCATCAGGCAATTTTTTTCAAGCTTTTCATTTATATGTTTTTTAAAATCTGAACAATTGATTTATAGAAGGTAATAAAAAATAAAAAAATTGGTTTTAATTTTACTATTATTCATTATTTGCTCATCTACATAAAGTCAAATTATTTGTTATTATCTTGTTTTTAATTATAAGTTTATCTCTTAGATTTTTATATATATAGATTTGTTTGAATTTTTTTTATCTTGATTTTTCAAGATAAGTTATAAATTATTATTAGAGGATATAATTTATTATTGAATTTAGACAGAATTAAAATTTGAAAATTTTTATATTTATAACTTTTTATTCTAAGTTTTTTAACTAAATAGCAAATAATTGAAGAATATTTTAATAATTCTGATCAATTAAATATATATTAATATTTTTTGAAATAAAATCAAATTATTTTTGAAAATAATCACATGAAAGTAA